>CALBET010000416.1 GCA_937888665.1 uncultured Acidobacteriota bacterium | reverse complement strand
GACCATCCGACGCTGGGGCGGATCAAAACACTCGGCACCCCGGTGAAATTGTCAGACACGCCGCTGATACCGGGACGACCGGCGCCGTTGCTGGGCCAGCACACCGACGAGGTGTTGGGCGCGGTGGGATTCTCGACCGAAGAGATCGCGAGCATGCGTGAGCGCGGGGCAGCCGCGTAGCGAGCGGGAGGACCATGACAGAGAGGGTGCATCGAGTCGCGGTGATTCCTGGCGACGGCATTGGCAAGGAAGTGGTCCCGGCCGCCCGGTCGGTGATCGATACGGTGGGACGGCGGCTTGACTTCTCGTGTGAATGGACCGATTTCGACTGGTCGTGCGAGTTGCACGCCAGCACCGGCAGTATGACCGGCAGTGGATCGATCGAGGAGTTGGCGACGCACGACGCCATTTTTCTGGGGGCCATCGGCTATCCGGGGGTAGCCGACCACGTGTCGTTGTGGGGACTGCTGATCCCGATCCGGCGGCGGTTCGCCCAGTACGTCAATCTGCGGCCAGTCCGGCTGCTACCCGGCGTGCGCACGCCGCTGGCCGATCGCGGCCCCGACGACATCAACTTCGTCATCGTGCGCGAGAACAACGAGGGCGAGTACTCCGAAATTGGCGGACGCCTCTATGCAGGGACCCCGGAGGAGCTCGCGGTGCAGCAGTCGGTGTTCACCCGGGTGGGAGTCGACCGGGTCTTGCGCTACGCGTTCGACCTGGCGCGAACACGCCCGGCCCGACACCTGACCTCGGCCACGAAGTCGAACGGCATCATCCACACCATGCCGTTCTGGGACGAACGGTTTCAGGCCATGGCGGCCGAGTATCCCGATGTGCGAACCGACCAGTATCACATCGACATTCTGTCGGCGCATCTCGTCCAGCATCCTGACTGGTTCGACGTGATCGTGGCCAGCAACTTGTTCGGGGACATTCTCTCCGACCTCGGACCCGCGATCGCCGGCTCGATCGGGCTCGCGCCGGGCGCCAATCTGAATCCTGACCGCGCGCAGCCGTCCATGTTCGAGCCGGTACATGGCTCGGCGCCCGACATCGCTGGTCGGGGGGTGGCCAACCCGATCGCGCAGATCCTGACCGGCGCGATGATGCTGGAGCATCTCGAAGAGACGACGGCGGCCGAGGCGCTGGTCCTGGCCGTGGAGCGGGTGCTGGCGGTGGGGGAGGTGCAAACCGGTGATTTGGGAGGGACCGCGACGACGGCGGAGATGACGGCCGCCGTGATCGCCGCCCTGGACTAGTCCCCTGGAACCATGCTTTGTTGCATAAGTCGCTAGACCCGGAGCTGACTAGGGGTGGTGCTGTGGCGCAGGCCTTCAGCCTGCGAGGCAAGGCTCAAGCCTTGCCCCACGCGTGTCGACACAACCGGGCTACGGTCTGTCCCCTGGAACCATGAGTCGTTGTATGAGTCGGTAGCGCTAGACCCGGGGCTCACTGAGGTTGGTGCTGTGGCGCAGGCCTTCAGGCCTGCGAGGCAAGGCTCAGGCCTTGCCCCACCCGCGTGTGCCCGTAGAACCGGTTTACAGGTTGAAGCCGACCTCGTTGTGCTGCGAGATATCGAGTCCGATCTGCTCTTCCTCGGCCGTCACTCGGATGCCAATGAGACTATCGACGAGCTTGACCAGGATGAAGGTCAGCACCCCCGAATAGACGAGCGTGACCACCACCCCGACCGCCTGCAGCCACAGCTGGTTGCCGATATTCAGGCCGTCAACCGAGCCACCGAGCGTGCTGGAGGCGAAGACACCGGTCAGAATGGCGCCGACGATGCCGCCGACGCCGTGCACGCCGAAGACGTCGAGCGAGTCGTCATAGCCGAATCGGTGTTTCAGACTGTTGGCACCCCAGTAGCAGAACACCCCGGACGCCAGCCCGATGGCCAGCGCACCGACGGGGCCGACGAAGCCGGAGGCCGGTGTGATGGCGACCAGCCCGGCCACGGCGCCCGTGGCGATACCGAGCACGCTCGGTTTCCCGCGGCTGGACCACTCGATGAGCATCCAGGTGAATCCGGCCATCGCCGCGGAGATGTGGGTGACCGCCATCGCCATACCGGCGGTGCCGTCGGCCGCCAACTCGCTGCCGGCGTTGAAGCCGAACCAGCCGACCCAGAGCATCGAGGCGCCGACCACGGTCAGCACGAGACTGTTCGGGGGCATCGGAGTGCCCGGGTAGCCTTTGCGCTTTCCGAGAATCACACAGAGGACAAGCGCGGCGATGCCGGCGTTGATGTGCACCACGGTGCCACCAGCGAAGTCCAACACGCCCATCGCTCCGAGAAACCCACCGCCCCAGACCCAGTGCGCGACCGGCGCGTAGACCACGGTCAGCCACAACGCCATGAAGAGCATCATCGCCGAGAATCGCATCCGATCCGCGAACGCCCCGACCATCAGCGCCGGCGTAATGATGGCGAACGTCAGCTGGAACATCTGGAAGACCGATTCGGGAATGGTGCCGGACATCGTGTCCACCCCGACGCCCGACAGGAACATCTTGCCGAAGCCGATGAAGTTGTTCATGCCGCCACCGTCGCCGAACGCCAGCCCGTACGCGTACACGGTCCAGAGCACCGTCACCATACAGGTGAGCGCGAAACACTGCATCATGACCGAGAGGACGTTCTTCGATCGGACCAAGCCCGCATAAAACAACGACAGCCCGGGGATGGTCATGAAGAGCACGAGGACGCTCGAGGTCAACATCCAGGCCGTGTCGCCGGTGTCGAGCCCGTCCTGGGCCGAGGCAAGCCGCGGCACGATGAGTATGAGTACAGCGGCGACGAACGGCACGCTGAGACGTCTGGTGAGGGTGGTCATCGGTCTGGCTCCTAGGGGGTCAAGGACATCGCGCGCTGCGTACGGCTAGATGGCGTCGTCGCCCATCTCGCTGGTGCGGATGCGGACGGCCTGATGGACATCGCTCACGAAGATTTTTCCGTCGCCGATCGCGCCGGTTCTGGCCGAGCCCTTGATGCCGTCGATCACCGCTTCCGCCTGGTCGTCGGTCACCACGATGTCCAGCTTGATTTTTGGGATGAAGTCGACCGTATATTCGGCGCCTCGGTAGATCTCGGTGTGCCCCTTCTGGCGTCCGAAGCCCTTGACTTCCGTAACGGTCATCCCGGTGACGCCGAGACGAGAGAGCGTGTCGCGGACCTCGTCAAGGGTGTGGGGTTTGATGATGGCGGTCACGAGCTTCATAGGGCGCTCCTTGGTTGGACGGGCGCGTCGAGAGTCCACACGCGGACCGCGACCGCCGACAGACGGCATCGAGTGCCGCCCACTATACTGCGCCCGCCGCTGGTGACCAAGGTGTTGGCCTCGCTTGTGTCGACATCCGTGGGGCAAGGCTTTAGCTAGCCTTGCCTCGCAGATGGCCTGCGCCACAGAACCAACCCAAGTGAGCTCTGGGCCTAGACGACGCCGTGGCGGGCGACGAGTTCGCGGGCGATGAGCGCTCGGGTCTCGAGAAGCCCGACGGGGGCCGGGAGCCACGCCGTCATGCGGTCCAGCGCGTCCGGCCGACGGTGGGCGTCGAGCAACGCGCAGAGCACCTCGGTCGACTCCTGCCGGACGCGGTCGGCGGCCTTGTAGAACACCAGGGTTGCCAGCGCTGACTCCAGTCGCAAGTCCGACGTGGGGCGAGCCGCGGTCAATTTTGAGACGCGGAGCACGGTGCTCTCGGCCAGGTAGATTTCGATCGCGATATCGGCGAGACTGCCGAGGTACTGCTGGTGTGTCGGGGCGAGGAGCTGGGGCGGCTCGACCTGCTCCCACACCTCGCCGATCACGAAGAGAAACAGGTGTTTGAGACGATCGACCCCGGCACGCAGGGTGACCAGGTCTGAGCCGGCCGGCTCTCTGGCCGGCGGTGTGAGGCCGGCGACCGCGTCGCGAAGGGCGAGTCGCCCTCGCTCGGCGCGTGTGAGTATCGTCTTCGCGATGCTCAACCGGCAGATTTCACTGGTGCCTTCGTAGATCCGTGTGATGCGTGAGTCGCGATACCACCGCGCCGCCGGATACTCCTCGCTGTACCCGTTGCCGCCATACACCTGGAGCGCGTCATCGGCGAGCCCGTGGTATGTCTCAGACCCGATCACCTTGGCCATCGCGCACTCGGTCGAGAATTCCGCCAGGGTCTCCAGCTTGCGGTCGAGCGAGCCGCCGCCCTCAGCGCCCTCGGCTTCGGCCGCTGTGTACACGAGTCCTGCGGTGCGATAGGCGACCGATTCGGCCCCGTACGCCCGGGCCGCCATGTCGGCGAGCTTCCGCTGAATGAGCCCGAATTCCGCGATGGGACGGCCGAACTGTCGTCGCTCCATCGCGTACTGCGTTGTGGCGGCGAGAATCTTCTTGGACGTGCCGGCGCAGTTGGCCGCCATTTTCATCCGGCCGAGATTCAGGGTACACAACGCCACTTTGTGGCCCTTGCCGACCTCCCCCAGCAGGTTGTTGACCGGAATGGCCACGTCGTCGAGCTGCAGCGCGCACACCGACGACCCCTGCAGGCCCAGCAGCTTCTCGTGGTCGCCGATGGTCAGACCAGGCGTCTGACGCTCCAGCAGGAACGCCGAAAACGCCGTGCCGTCGATTTTCGCGAAGAGAATGAACAGGTCAGCCCACCCGGCGTTCGTGATCCACTGCTTCGCTCCATTCACCACGTAGTGCGTGCCCGCGGCATTCAAGACCGCGCTGGTCGTGATGTTCATGGCGTCTGAGCCGGATCCGGGCTCCGTGAGCGCGAACGCGGCCATGAGGTCGCCGTCCATGCACCGGGGCAGGTAGCGATCGATCTGATCTGGCGTCCCGAAGTTGATCAGGGGTAATGTGCCGATGCCCTGGTGCGCGAACACGGTGGAGGCCAGCCCCCCGAGGTAGGAGCGGCACTCGCTCATGCCGGCAATGGCCAGCACGCTGAGCCCCAGGCCGCCCAGCGCTTCCGGCACTTCCGCCATGAACAGACCCAGCTCGGCGGCCTTCTTGAAGAGTGGGCGGATGACATCGATGTTCCGGCGGTCGATCTCGTCGTAGCGGGGAACCACTTCCTGTTCGGCGAACTCCTTGATCGAGCGCATGAGCAGACGTTCGTCATCGCTCATGTCTTCCGGACAGACCACATCCTCCGGGCAGACCTGATCGATGAGGAAGCTGGCGCCGTACTGCGGCGATCGCACGTGCATGTGAACTCCTGTGCGCTACTGGTGGGACTGGGGCGTGTCGCCCCGCCAATGCGTGGAACGAGAAAAGGGGTGACCGGCAGGTCACCCCTTTTCATCGTACAGCCTTCGAATGTGGTTGCGGGGGGGGGATTTGAACCCCCGGCCTTTGGGTTATGAGCCCAACGAGCTACCATACTGCTCCACCCCGCGTCAACTGGTTGAAAACGCTAACGTTTGAGCATGGTACCATGCCGTCCGTATGCGGTCAAATAGAGCGTAATGGGCTGTGCTATACCGGTCG
>CALBET010000415.1 GCA_937888665.1 uncultured Acidobacteriota bacterium | reverse complement strand
CGGGTCGGTGGTGGAGGAGGACTGGGAGGGGTGTCTCAGTATACCGGACATCCGGGGGCGCGTTTCTCGAGCCGTGGACATCCGTGTCCTGGCGCTGGGTCGTCACGGTGAACCGATTTCGATGACGGCGAATGGTTTTCCGGCTCGGGTGATTCAGCACGAGACAGATCATCTGGATGGGGTGCTGTTTTTCGACCGGATGACCTCCTTCGAAAGCCTGACCTTCCTCGACGAGTACTCGCGATTCTGGTCGAAGAGCGAGGAATAACGCGGCGCGGCCTTAGTCGGGCCGTGTCTCCCGGCGACGCTCCGACTGTCGCTCGGCGCCCAGTCGTTCGAGCGCGACGGCCGAGTGGTCGGCGAACCGCATCGCATCAGCAATAGCGTGGTGGCCCGCCTCTTCGGCGATGAGGCGGTGCATCCGCTGGCAGACCCGGCGATACGCGGGGTGGCCCTGAGGTGCGGTCCGCAGCTCGATGACGTGCATCGCTTCCCGAGCATTCATCTGCATCCGGTAGCGGATCCGGTAGGCCATGGCCACCGCGTACTGCGCGAGTGTGGAGGACTCCGCGCGCAGGGCCTGGTGCAACTCGCCGGTCCGGTTCATGACACGCCGCCAGTCGTCCGCGGCTCCGATCTCCTCGATCGCGGCCGGTTCGGTGTAGCCGTGCTCTGCCGTCAATACTTGCCATTCGATGGTGAGCAGTCGATGGCGTTGTAGATCGCGGAACGCGCCGTAGTCCGACAACATCTCGAACGAGTATGTGGTGCGCTCAAACGCGCGGCCTGGTCGATGACGTCGGTTCGCTCGATTCCCAACATAGGCCCGTAGCACGGCGGCCCGGTCGTCGGCGCCCATACGCCGCGCGATGTCGAGCAGTTGGCCTTCCGACAGCCGGGAAGACTCATACAGGGCAGCCGCAACAACCTTGATCTCGCCGTCCGGGTCGAATTCCGTCAGCGCCACCTCCGGCCGGGGGTCGGCGTCGACCTGTCCAAGAAGCCGTTCCGCGACCGCAACCGTCTCACGCCGGGTGTCGGTCAGGTAGCGACTCCATCGAACGCCACGGTCTTCTCGGTCGACCCGGGTCAGGAAGGCCGGGATGAGCTGACGGAGCTCCGCGAGCATCAGGTCGGCGCAGTCGCGTGCCTCCGCCAGCGGGTGCGCGCGTAGCCGAAGCAACAGGTGCTCGAACGCCTGACCGGTGCCGAAGATGCCGACGTTCGAGCGCGTGGCGGCCGGCAGCAGACCCCGAAGCGTGTCCAGCGCCTTGGCGCGGATAGCGGCTCGATACACGCCATCCGAGTCAGTCGACGACTTCGGGTGACGTTGCCGATAGTACGCCTGGGCTGGCTCGATCCACCGGCTGTAGGTGTGGAACGCGTCATCGAGCGTTGCCTGATACGGGTCGCGTAGGGCGTGCCCGTCCAACTCGGGTGGTGTCAGGTACTTCCATTTTCCGCCCGGTCGGTCGGTATACGGCACGTATCGGGTCGACTGCTCGAGATAGGCCATCAGACGACCACGTTCGAGGATCTTCGTCAGTACGTTTGACACCCCTTCGCAGGCCAGGTGCGCGCCGCCGAGCTGGGCGACCGAGTCGTCGCCGTAGTCGCCGAAAACGCGGTCGAACAGACGCTCCGCGCGGTTGGTGCCGATCCCGGTCTGGCTGGTGTCGCCGGTCACGCTGTCCCGGAATTCGTCGAGGAACAGCCGTCGAATCGATTTCGCCGAACGCGAGTATCGGGCGAACAACGCGCCCTTGACCACCTCGGGGAGGTTCCGCAGGGCGAAGATCGGCTGGTCCAGATTGGTGAAATAGGGTGTCAGCGCACGACGCTCATCGGGGGTGAACGACTCTTGGGCGAAATCAGGCACGCGTATAATTGTCATCGCTTTTGCTGGTTCGTCAAAGAAACCCTCCCGAGGCCCCAGTGGACATCACACTTGTTCTCGGCGATAACCCCGGGCCGTACACCGGCGCCGGCAACAACACCTATCTGATTTCCGGGAAGACGCCGACGCTGGTGGACGCGGCCACCGGGAAGGCCTCGCATCTCGACGCGTTGGCCGCGGCGCTCGGGTCGGCGGAACTCACGCAGGTGCTGGTGACCCACGCGCACCCGGACCACGCGGAAGGCTGTGAACCGATCGCCGCGCGGTGGCCGAAGGCGGTGTTCCGGAAAATGCCGTGGCCGGAGCGGGATGACCGGCAGTCGGTGGAGTTCCAGCCGATCGCGGACGGCGAACTGATTCCAGTCGGGGACGGCGTGCTGACGACGGTGCATACCCCTGGTCACGCACCGGACCATCTGTGTTTCTTCGATGAGAAGGACGGCACGGTGTTCTGCGCCGATCTGGTTGTGCTGGGGAGCTCGGTGGTGATCCCGATCTCTCGCGGCGGCAGCCTGACGCAGTACCTGGAATCGCTTCGGCGGGTGCGCGACCTGTCGCCGACGCGCATGCTACCGGCCCACGGACCGGTCATCGACGCGCCAGGGCCGGTCATCGACGGTTACTTGAAGCATCGGCAGCGGCGGGAGGACCAGATCGTTGATGTGCTGCGCGCCGGCGTGCGACAACCGGATGCGATCGTCGAGCGGCTGTACCAGGGGATCAGGGCGGAACTTCGGCTGCTGGCCCGCGAGAGCGTGCTGGCGCATCTGATCAAGCTGCAGGACGAAGGGCGAGTGCGTGTGGATGGGGAAGAATGGGCGCTCAGTTAGGGCCTGGAGCCACCGGCGTTCTGGACCGCTGGTTTCATCTGTCCGAGCAGGGGACCACGCCGCGGACGGAGATCCTGGCCGGCGTGACCACCTTCCTCACGCTGGCCTACATCCTGTTCGTCCAGCCGGCGCTCATGAGCTCCATCGGTCTCGACTTTGGGGCCGTCTTCGTGGCCACGTGTCTCGCCTCGGCTCTTGCCACGCTCCTGATGGCAGGTCTGGCCAACTACCCCATCGCGGTCGCTCCGGCGATGGGCCACAACTTCTACTTCGTCTTCACCGTGGTGGTGGCGATGGAGGTGCCGTGGCAGGTGGCGCTAGGCGGTGTCGCGATAGCCGGCCTGCTCTTCATCGCCACGGCTGGGTTTGGGCTCAGAGAACGGCTCATCGTCGCTATTCCGGGTTCGTTGAAGCACGCGATTGCTACCGGTATCGGTCTGCTCATCGCGACGATTGGATTGCAGTGGGCCGGTATCGTCGTCGCCTCGCCAGGTACCCTGGTTGCCCTCGGCGATCTGCGGACGCCGCCCGCACTGGTGGCCCTGCTCGGGTTGGTGGTGACGGCGGTACTGTGGGTGCGAGGCGTGCGGGGCGCGATTCTGATCGGCATCTTGGTCTCCATGGCCGTAGCGTGGGCCGCCGGGCTCACGCGCTTTCAGGGTCTCGCCGCGCTGCCGCCCTCGATCTTGCCGACCCTCGGGCAGTTCGATCCGCTTGGCGCACTGCGTCTCGAGTTCGCACCAGTGATCTTCGTGTTCTTCTTTCTGGCCTTGTTTGATTCGGTCGGGACTCTGGTCGCGGTGGGCGAACAGGCGGGGCTGATGCGCGACGGCATGTTGCCGCGGGCGCGTGGCGCGTTGCTGGCTGACGCGATCGGCACGGTCGCGGGCGCTGCGTTGGGGACCTCCACCGTGACCGCCTACGTCGAGAGCGCCACCGGTGTCTCGGCCGGTGGGCGAACCGGCTTGACTGCGGTCGTGATTGCTGGGTTGTTTCTGTTGTCCCTGTTTTTCTCGCCGCTGGTGGGCATGATCGGCGGCGGCTACGACGCCGGCGGTGGAGTGACGTTGTATCCAGCCGTGGCGCCGGCGCTGATCTTGGTGGGCACGATGATGGCCAAGGGGGTGAGGCATATCGAGTGGGACGATCCGACAGAGGCCTTGCCGGCCTTCCTGACACTGATGGTGATGCCGCTGGCGGTCAGCATCACGGACGGGATTGCGTTCGGGTTCATCGCCTACGCACTCCTGAAAACCGCGACCGGCCGGGGCGGCGAAGCGCACTGGCTCGTCTACCTCTTCGCGGTGCTGTTCCTGTTCAGATACGCATTCCTGTAGTCCGTGAACGGGGCTGCTAGTACTACTTTGTCAGATCGTCAAGACGTTCGAGAAAGACGTGTTTCGCCGATCTGTGTCGACATCAGTGGGGCGAGGCTTCAGCCTTGCCTCGCAGGCCTGAAGGCCTGCGCCACGGTACGCATCGAGGCGCTGCGGTCGGTGAGACTGCAGATCTGACACAGCAGTAGCTAGCAGCCCGCAGGCGATTGCTGTGCGAGAATGGCGGCGGTATCAGATTCAGGACCAGGCGTCACCGCATGACCATACATGACAACCCGAAGGGGTATGCGAATCCCGATCTGCTGATCAGCACCGAGTCGCTCGCTGAGCGGCTCGCCACCGCCGGCTCGCCCCTGCTGCTTGATCTCAGGCCGGCCGAGCAGTTCGCGCTCGGGCATATCCCTGGAGCGGTGCACCTCGACCTGTTCGGGCTCAGTCTGATCGATACCAGCCCGGCCCCGTTGGCGGCATTTCTCTGGATGATCGGACATCTGCTCGCGTCGCGGGGAGTCGAGCCGAATCGTGCGGTCGTGGTGTACGACGAGCAATCCGGCATACGCGCGGCGCGGGCGTTCTGGTTTCTCGAGTATTTCGGACACCCCGAGGCCCGCCTGCTCGACGGGGGCTTCGGAGCCTGGCAGCGCGAGGGTCGTCTCGTGAGCCTGGACGTCATGACGCCCCGATCGAGTGGTTGGGAGGTCGGCGCCGCCGCGGGGCGGCTTGCGACATGGCGCGACCTCAGAGACCGACTCGATGCGCCTGATGTCGCCGTCCTCGACACGAGGACCGATGGCGAATACGTGGGCACGACCGTGCGCGCGAAGCGAGGTGGTGCGGTGCCCGGCGCCGTACATATCGAATGGACGCGCAACCTCGACGACACCGGCGCGTTCAAATCGGGTGGACAGCTGAACCAGATGTACGCCGAGGCGGGTATCACCCCGGAGAAAGAAGTGGTCAGCTACTGCCAGGGTGGCTACCGCGCCGCGCATAGCTATCTGGCCCTCAGACTCATCGGCTATCCGCGCGTGCGGAACTACATCGGTTCCTGGAAAGAGTGGGGCGACCGGGAAGATCTGCCCATCGAGACTCCCGAAACCCGTGTTCGGTGACGAGAATCGCCGCATGGACGCCGTCACGGATCCGGCCGACTACCGGTGAACCTACGGGTCATTCTGGAAGGCGAGGAGGAGATCCCTGCTGTTGCCCTGGCGAAGATCAGTATGCGGTTGGTGCTGGTAAATGGTTAGACGTCCCTGTCTGGCAGCGGCCTCGTGGGCGGCGCGTGCGCTGGCGGTCACCCTGCTCGCGGGCATCTCCTGCGCGCCGGACCCGGAGCGGCTGAGGGCCCAGCGGACGATCGACGCTGAGTACGACATGGAGACCGGTCGGCTTGAGGTGATCACCCTCGATTCGGACGACAACGGGACCATCGATACCTGGAGCTACATGGACGGCAACGCCCTTCTGCGCATCGAAATCGACCGGGACGAGGACGGCGTGGTCGAACGATGGGAGTACTACCGCGAGGATCGGACGCTAGAGAAGGTCGGGTTCTCGAGGGGAGGCGACGGACGGGTCGATGCCTGGGCGTTTGAAGGCGACGATGGCGAGGTGGTACGGATCGAGGTGTCCACCCCCGCTGATGGGACAGTCGATCGATGGGAGTTCTACGACGGCGGTGTTCTGGTCCGGGTCGAAGAGGATGTCGATCTCGACGGCCGGCCTGATAAGTGGGAGACACACGAGGCTGGACGCGTGGCGACCGCGTCGTTCGACGAGGATGGGGATGGTCGGCCGGAGCGCCGGCTCGTGTATGAGGCGGGCATTCTTGTGGCGATCGAGAGCAACCCAGATGAACAGGGCGCATACCGCACTCGCGTGGACGTTTCTCGGTAGGTGGTCAGAGCCCTAGCAGCCCGTGGTGAAAGTCCCGCAGCGGGACTTTCACCACGGGCTGCTAAGGCTATGGGTGGTGCTGCTGGCCTTTCCGCTCTGCAGGCGCACTCTGTTGAAATCACTGGAACGCTCGTCGGCGACGTCGGAGATAGGGACGCATCATGAGTGATGGGACCGCGACGAGTACCGTCCCGTTCTTCAAACCCAGTCTCGGCGACGACGAGATCAATGAAGTCGTGGAGACGCTCAGGTCCGGATGGCTCACCACCGGTCCTCGGGTAGAACGTTTTGAAGCGGCGTTCGCCGAGGCGGTGGGTGCTCGCCATGCGGTGGCGCTGAACTCCGGGACGGCCGCGTTGCATCTGGCGGTTGAGGCGCTGGGTTTGCGCGCGGGCGCCGGCGTGCTC
>CALBET010000414.1 GCA_937888665.1 uncultured Acidobacteriota bacterium | reverse complement strand
CTTGCAGGCGAAGATGGCCGGTTCAACGCTGGTGACATTCGACGAGTCGGGTCACTCGCCCTACTGGGAGATTCCGGAGCAGTTCAACCGGGTCGTGCTGGAGTTTCTGCGGGGATGAGCGGCGTCCGAGGCGCTCAATGGTGTCGAAGGACCGACGTTCGCACCGAGTTTACCGAGTGGCGATCGTTCCAGCCATGATCTTCAAGACCACCCACGGTACGAGGTTGAAGAGGAAGATTCCGGCTCGGTACTGCAGTAGAACCCGCAGGAAGGTCACTTTCAGGTCAGCCTCCGTGACACCGAAAAGCGGCGCTCCGAACTCAACCACACCATCCTTGAGGACCATCCAGGCCAGGCTAGTTCCTACACCTTGTCTAATGTGGTCAGGATGGACATATACTGCTCGAACTTCGTGGTCGCCAAATATGACACTTCGGGCCTTTGCCCCCGGCATTGGTGTAGGTGCCACGACTCCTCCTCCCGTGGGCGAAACATGCGCCACGTCACGTGCTGAATCTCAGTCGCGAACCCAGCGCACCATCGTTGCCGCATGCGGGATCATCGGACTCTGCGGGTCCTCTCACTGTCGTCTTCGTGTTAGCCCGTTGATTTGTGGGCGTCCGGCGGATGTCCGTGTTCCGTCAGATATTCTCGGAGTGCCTGGTTCACGGTATCTGAGTCCTGAAACGCGGTGGCAAGGTCCGGCTCCAGGAGCACAACGTTCGTCCCTTGCTCGTACCGCGTGAAGTACTTCCCTCGAACCCCCCAGAAAATCGTACTCTGGCCGCATTTCGTCGCTTTCCTCAATTGGATTCTTCTTGATCGGCCATCTCGACGTCGGGAACCTTCACACCCAGAGGATAGTCACGGGTATCAAGCGTGGCTTTGACCGTAAGGCCGGCGGTGGTGCGGACATTACCAAGGAGCTACACCACCGTTTCGTGATCGACCAGTGGCCGGCCGCGCCAATCTTCTGACAGGTGGCAAAACAGCGATGCTCGATCTTGTGCCATTTCGAGGTCCCCGGGGGAAAATGCGAGACGCTGATGGCGAGCCCCGTACGGTCCGCGAGACGTTGCAGCTCCGCCTTCCAGAGCCGGGCGCGCGCTGTTGCTGCCGCCGGCGTCGGCGGTGATGAGCAGTTCCTGGACATCGGGATACGTCTTCTTACCCAGGTGTCGCCACCACCGGGCAATGGAGGCCACCGCGAACGCCGGCGTATCGTGGTCGATGCCGACGTTGACCCAGCCCGTGTTGCGCGACAGGTCGTACACCCCGGACGGAATCACTTTCCCGAGCGCGTCGTCGATGAAGTCATGCACCCGGACCGGGACCGGGACCGGGACCGGGTCTTGACTCGGCTGCCACTCGCTCCCCTTGTTCTGGAACGCGCCGACCAACTCTTTCTTCTTCGTATCCACTGAGATCACCGGGGCGCCGCGGCTGTGGACGGCGTCGACCCGGTCATTGATGAAGTCGAATTGGGCGTTCCGATCGGGGTGGGCCTTGCCTGCCAAGGTCTTCTGGGTCGCCTGCAGGCTGTACCCACTGGCGGACAACAACTGCCCGACCTTTTGCGGGCTCACCGCGACCGACCAGACGCGTGGTTGAACAACTTATTTCTGAGCGGGTCCTAGCGTCAGGGTTCAGCGGCGCCGACAGGGCGACATCGAGCCGGCGTCCGCTGCTCCCCATGTTAGACAGGTCGTTCGAGTGCCGTCACGAAGTCCTCGACGTCTCCCGGTACTGGGCCGCACCGCTCGACGACGGGCCACAACGTGAGTGGTGGACGCGCAACCAAGGCGCTGTCCAGGCAGACGTCATCCAAGTCGTCGTGGAGGTACGGTCGTTGACCGCAGTGACGTGCGTCACATGCTCGTCGGATACCCGGCCGGCACTCCTTCCAATGACAGGTTCGCCCAATATACCGTCCTTGCTCGTCAGCGAGGAAGACGTCGGCACCGCGGTTGAGGCTCTGGGCGTGGCCCTTCAGGCGTCGGCCATATCTGGCCAGGCGAGTCAGGTCGGCATCGTCAGCCACGATCAGCAGCACGTCGATAT
>CALBET010000413.1 GCA_937888665.1 uncultured Acidobacteriota bacterium | reverse complement strand
TATCACTGCGATTACGTTAAGCAGTGGTTGGACGTGAAGCGGAAGCGGCGGTTTGACCTTGCCTCGTTTCCACGTACACCAACCTATGTAGCCATGAGGCTGGCTTCCGCATCGACCGGGGATTGAAATCCGTTCGATGAATGAAGTCTGTAGCGATTGTAGAAGCCTTCTATCCAATTGACGACATCGATTCTTGCGTGGTCTCTGGTGGCGTAAGTCTGTCGGTACACGCGCTCGACTTTGAGTGTCTTGAAGAAACTCTCGACCACCGGTCGAGTCACCCCGGGGAACCGCCCCCCGAGGTGCTCACAGAACCGTACGTGAAACTCTCGCGTCATACGGCTCTTGTCATCCAGCCTTGATACGGCCAATGGGCGAACAAGCCTGGGGAGCGCTGAGCAACTGCACGAAGCCATCTTCGGGCTCGTACTTTGCGGCGGCGCAACCTCTTGAACTTGCTCATTGCCCAAACTTCGAGCGCATGGTTGATGTGATTGAGAACGTTGTGCAGAGCGGAACGATTGAAACGACCGTAGTAATTAATCCAGCCGACGATTTTCGGGTTCAACCAACGGGCCAGCGAATCAATGTCGAGGAACACGTGCGACCGGAGCCGCCACGCCCGCCTGATAACTTGGCGTAAGGTGCGGCTGGCTTTCGCACTGATCGCGGGGCTGAACGAAACAAAGAACCTACCCTGACGATCGCGCGCTGTTCGTGGCCTGAAGCAATACCCAAGAAAATCGAAGCTGTTGCAGTCCCACTTTTCGTGCCGGTTCGAGTCACGACAATACACAACTCGAGTCTTCTCACTGTTGAGTTCCAGCTTGCATCGAGCAAGACGTTTCTCAATCTGAGCGCGAATCCAATCCAACTGCTTCTTGGAACGGCAATGCACGACGATGTCGTCAGCATACCGCTCAAAGTGAATGTTCGGAAACTGCTCCGCCATCCACTTGTCGAACGCAAGATGCAGAAAAAGATTGGCCAGCAAAGGACTGACAACTCCTCCTTGGGGCGTACCTTGACCACGCCGAATCACGGTGCCGTCGGGCGCTTGAATATCCGCCTTTAACCAACGCTCGACGTACAGCAACACCCAACGACAGTCAGTGAATCGACTCACCGCCGTGAGGACGAGCTTATGGTCCAGCGTGTCAAAGAAATTGCGAATATCCAGTTCAAGCACCCAGTCATCACGCCAGCACCGCCGACGTGCGGTGGCCACAGCATCCAGCGCCGACTTGCCGGGACGATACCCGTATGAATCCTCAGGGAAGTGAGGCTCCACCATCGGTTCTAAATACTGCTTGACCACGGCTTGTGCAATTCGATCCTCAATCGTCGGTATCCCCAGCGTACGAGTACCCCCGTCCGCTTTCGGAATATCGACCTGTTTCACCGGTGCCGGAAAGTAACTCCCCGAACAAAGTCGATTCCAGATTTTATACAAACGGTTTTTCAGGTTCTGCTCGAACTCGTCCATGCAGATCCCATCAATACCCGGCCCACCTTTGCTGGCCTTGACGGCCAGATAGGCATTCCAGACATGCGCCTTCGGAATATCAAAAGGCTTTGCCGAACTCACAAGCTCCTCCCCTCATGGGTTGACTTGCTCAATCGGATGAATGACTCAGCCCCTTTGCTCCGCGACCTTTCAGCCACATCAACGCTACTACGAGCTGATCCGCCCCTGTGCCTTGCATTGGTACTCTTGTCCTTGGAAGTGCGTCTTCCTCGGAGGTCTCCCTTGTCATCAAGACGACAGGTTCCCACGTTCCCTAACAGAGCCTGAAATAGGATCACGCCACCTCCACGCCGGACACCGACCAGAGCGTAAACAGGTGTCGTCTGGACTCGTCCCGGGCCAATAACGCTGCCCGGTTTTGATGTCAGGTGGATTGCTTCTCGACGCGTCATCAGTGGTTCACTTGCGTTCGTCTTCCTATCCCACACTTGACGCCTGAACGGCGCCTTTTCGTCGACGCTCACTACCAAGGCTCTTTACCTCAGCAGCTCGACGTAGTTTGGACCCAGGTCCTGCAACCAGAATCCGAGAGGCCACACTCTCATCTCTGTTAGAACACCGCCTTCCTGGCGTTCGTGGCACACAGTTATCCCAGCAGTTAGCCTTGCGACTCATCGATGCGATCATGGCGTATGCCTTGAGTAATCTTCGATATTGTTGACTGGCATAT
>CALBET010000412.1 GCA_937888665.1 uncultured Acidobacteriota bacterium | reverse complement strand
CGTGTCGTGCAGCGCCCGCAGCGCCTGCATTTTGTCTGTGGGGTTGTAGCTCTCGTCGAGCTTGCGCAGATAGAGCCGCGACCCGTCGTGCATGGTCACTTCCTGCGTCGTGCCAGGTTCGTATTCGACCGCGATGTCCTCGAAGAATGGCACGAAGTCCAGTTCCTCCAGTGGATCGTCGTGGGACTTCACGTAGGCATAGCTCTTTGTCGATCCCTCGTGGTCATTGAATGTCACACAGGGCGAGATGACGTCCACCATGGCGGTGCCTCGATGACTGAGGGCCGCCTTCAAGATGGCGGTCAGCTGCTTCTTGTCGCCCGAGAACGACCTCGCGACAAACGTCGCGCCCAGCTGGACCGCCAGCGCGCAGGTGTCGATAGGCGGAAGAACGTTGACCACGCCAGTCTTCAGTATCGAGCCGATGTCGGCGGTCGGGGAAAACTGCCCCTTGGTCAGACCGTAGCAACCGTTGTCCTCGATGATGTACACGATCGGCAGGTTTCGGCGCATGAGGTGCACGAACTGCCCGATCCCGATCGCTCCCGTGTCCCCGTCCCCGCTGACGCCGATGGCCACGAGCTGTTTGTTCGCCAGCAGCGCGCCGGTCCCGACAGACGGCATCCGGCCGTGCACGGTATTGAAGCCATGCGAAGACCCGAGGAAATATGCGGGGCTCTTGCTGGAGCAGCCGATGCCTGACAGCTTCACCACCTGCGTAGGGTCGACTCCCATCGCGAAGCAGGCGTCGATGATGCGCTCCGAGATGGCATTGTGCCCGCAGCCGGCGCACAGCGTGGTTTTGCCGCCGCGGTAGACCGGCAATTCGATCCCGATTCGATTGACCGGGATTTTCTTGGGAGACGGTGTCGCTGTAGCCACGATTCGTCCTTCAGTTCGTCGTACGTGTCCGACCAAGCGTGTGAAGACAGAGAAGGCGGTCGGGGCCTACTCGCCCCCAACACCGGCGTGGTGAGGCGACGGCCCGTCGTCGGCCTCCGTGTGTTCCACCCGGTAGCCCTCCTGGATAAGCACGTCCTCGGTAATGCTCCGCGCGTCGATTGGCAGACCGGCGTAGTGCAACACACTACGGAGCCGGCCGGCCAGTTCTGCCCGAAGCTCGAGCCGCATCAACGTCATCATCTGCCCGTCGCGATTCTGTTCGACGACGTAGACGCGGTCGTGGCGCTCGACGAAGGACGCGAGCGCGGAACGAAATGGATATGCCCGCACCCGGTAGTACGACGTTTGCAGGTCCGCCTCGGCAGCGAGCTGGTCGCGACTCTCGATGATGGCCCAGTGCGTGGTGCCGTAGGCGATGATGCCAATGCGCGCCTTCCGGTTGATTTCGACGATTGGCGCCGGCATCCAGTTGCGGGCCGTTTCAAACTTTCGCGTGAGGCGGTCGACGTTCTTCTGGTAGTCGTCGGCCCGCTCGCTGTACTGCCCCCACTCGTTGTGACCGGACCCCCGGCAGAAGTAGGCCGGCATATCCGTCCCCGGTATTGACCGATAGGGGATGCCGTCGCCGTCGACATCCCGGTAGCGTCCGAACCGGCCGATCCGCGCCAATGTCTCCTTATCCAACACTTTGCCGCGATCGATCGGCTTCGTCGGATACCCGAATGTCGGCGACATCCAGGTGTTCATCCCGAGATCGAGATCGCTCATGACGAACACGGGGGTCTGGAAACGCTCGGCCAGGTCGAAGGCGTTGATTGCCATCGAGTAGCACTCCTCGGGCGAGCAGGGGAACAGCAACGGATGGCGACTGTCACCGTGCGACAGGAACGCCGTCGACAGCACGTCGCCCTGCGCGGTGCGCGTGGGTAGGCCGGTCGACGGTCCCACACGCTGGACGTCGAAGATCACCGCGGGCACCTCGGCGTAGTACCCCAGCCCGGCGAATTCACCCATCAGCGAGACGCCAGGGCCGGAGGTCGCGGTCATCGATCGCGCGCCGGCCCAGCCGGCCCCGATGGCCATCCCGAGCGCCGCGATCTCGTCCTCCGCCTGCACGACGGCGAACGTCGCCTTCCCGGTCTCCTTGTCCACGCGATACTTGCGCAGATAGCTGATGAGTGTCTCGCACAGCGATGAGGACGGCGTGATTGGGTACCAGGTGACCACCGTCACCCCGGCCATCATGCACCCGATGGCAGCCGCCGCGTTCCCCTCGATCAGGATCCGACCGGCGT
>CALBET010000411.1 GCA_937888665.1 uncultured Acidobacteriota bacterium | reverse complement strand
CTCATCCCTCGTTACAGGACAGAAAGGATGATCCGGTGATGGTAGTCCCTGATAAATCAGCAATAGGACCACCGCTGTCAGGGCGGATTCAATCGGTTGTCGCAACACCGGCTTGTTGGAGCAAGAGTAGCTGGTCGTTGAAAGCCTCTGCCGGGGTCTTCCAGCCGAGGGTCTTGCGGGGTCTGGTGTTGAGGGCGTGAGCGACCGCTTCGATGTCCTCTGCAGTCCATCGGGATAAATCGGTGCCCTTCGGAAAGTACTGGCGTAGCAGACCATTGGTGTTCTCGTTCGTGCCGCGTTGCCACGGCGATTGCGGGTCGGCGAAAAATACGGGGATACCGGTCTCAACCTTGAACTGGGCGTGAGCGGACATCTCCTTGCCGCGGTCCCAGGTCAGTGACCGGGCCAGCTGATCAGGCAAGGTCGACATCGTCTGGACAAGTGCGTTTTTCATCGTGATCGCGCCATAGCCGGCCAAGGCTGGGCCGTTCTTGATCGTGTGCTTGTGCCGGTAACCCTGCTCGCGGGGCAGGTGCACGAGCATGGTGAACCGTGTTGTGCGTTCGACAACGGTGCCGACGGCCGAGCGTTCCAGCCCGATCAGGAGGTCTCCTTCCCAGTGCCCAAGAACCGCACGGTCGGCGGCTTCTGCGGGCCGTTCGCTGATCAGCGTCTCAGGCGTGACGTGCGCCCAGGCCTTTCGGCGGGAACGCTCCCGTGGTGCGCGCAGCGCGCGCCCGGTGCGAAGACACCAGACCAGCTCGCGCTTGAGCGCGCCGCGGCCTTCTATGTAGAGCGATTGGTAGATCGCCTCGTGGCTGATACGCATGGACTCATCATCAGGGAAGTCGAGTTTGATCCGGTTGGCGATCTGCTCCGGGCTCCAGGCCTGCACCCACGCTCGGTCTTTGCGGTGCGGCTTGTTGTTGCCGGTCCACCGCGGCGGTGGCGGTCCAGCCACTACCGAACCGTCGGTCCGGCTGATCTGTCCCGAGAGCCGTTCTTGGACATAGGCATGCAGCTTCGGATTGGTGACCAGCTTGGCTGTCTTCGGGCGCTTGGCGGTCAGCTGGGCCTTCCATTGCGCGACCGTCGCGCGGTACTCGGACGTGTATCCGCGAGTGGCAGCATTGCGGCGCAACTCGCGGGAGACTGTGGATGGATCCCGACCGATGGCCCGAGCGATCTGGCGCACTCCGGCGCCTTGAGCCTTTAGTAGCGCGATCTCCTCGCGTTCACAGAAAGACAGGTAGCGTCCCGACAGTGGTGTGAGATCGAATGGTGGCATCCCGCCAGCGTTATGGAACCACCGCTGCCCGACCGGCTGCGACGCGCCGACAGCGATCGCGGCGACTGCCGGCAACGATCCCTTGGCGATCTCGATCCAAAACAGCCGCTCAGTCTCGCGCTGATGCGGCGGAGCCCCTGGCGACCTCATCGCACGACGAATAGCGCGATCGGCTGCTTGCTGTCGACGAACCGTCGAACACCCTCCAATGTCAGGGTGTTGCATCCACCGATTGAATCCGGCCAGTATACGTCTGTGCGGTTTGGTGAGACCCTGATGCTGGCCGGGCTGAAACCGTCCATCGGGTCGGTGGGGGATG
>CALBET010000410.1 GCA_937888665.1 uncultured Acidobacteriota bacterium | reverse complement strand
GGGAAGTCCGAGTGTCTCATCACAGCCTGACAGTGAGGGCTATAAGCAGGAACTGGATTCCCAGGTGTGTGAATCGCACTGGTTCTTGTGGAGGCTCGGGCTATTGGATTCCGACCAGGGGTTGGTCGGTCCGATTCGTAGCGTAGAAGATGGCTTCGAACTCTGTGGGCGGTAGGTCGTTGAGGTAGCCGTGCAGACGGCTGGTGTTGTGCCAGTGCACCCAGCTCAGGGTGGCCAGTTCGACGTCCTCGACGGTCTTCCAGGGGCCGGTACGGGCCGGTCCGTAGATCAACTCAGCCTTGTAGTATCCGTTCACCGTCTCGGCCAGAGCGTTATCAAAGCTTTGACCGGCTAATCGGGGTCGATGGAGTTGCGCTGAGGCGGAATGGTTCATCGTCGGGGTGGTGGCTTGGTGAGTTTGCGGAGTTGTTCTTCGTGCCGTTTGACGCCTTCGGCGAGTGCTTCGACGGCGGTGCGTAGGTGCGCGACTTCGGTGGCGAGGCCGGTGAGGGTTCGGGCGTCGGTTTGTCGGGTCCGGTGTTCGTCGACGATGGCGCGCAGTTGTTGGTCGCGGTAGAGCGTTGCGCGACTGATTTGGGCCTGTTCGGCGACGGCGGTGAAGGTGATCGGTTGGCCCGAGGTGGCGAGTTCGGTGCAGACACGTTCGACCCTGATCAGGGTGCTTTCGTTCATGCGGGCTCGGATTGGGCAATGAGCGCATCGAGTCTGGCGATGAGCTTGCGATGCCGATCTGCCTCGTCGATCCATCCGCGTTCTTCTGCGTCTGCGGCCAGATCTCGTGCGTCGACGCGTTGGGCGGCAAGGACTGCGAGGTGGGTGGAGTCGGTGTGAAAGCTGGGGCAGTGCTCGCAGATGTTGGCGTACGGGCACGAACCTTGCGCGGGTGCTCGCAGGCAGTAGCCGCCGGCGAGCCGTGATTTGATTGCCGGTGCATCCTTCCATCGGGCGCCGGTGACATCGGTGATCGGCAGCTGAAGGCCGGTGGTGGGCAGTCCTCCGATGTGGCTTTTCCGCTAGGTCCAATGCACGTTCGTATTCGGTGCGCACCGTGCTGTCGAAGAGGTGTGCGTAGCGCAGACTCATTTGGGTGGAGACGTGTCCGAGCAGGGCCATCAACGCTTGCAGCGACACGCCGGCGTTGATCAGGGCGGTGGCATAGGTGTGTCGGAGTTGATGCGGTGTGATGTGTCCAAGGCCTGCTGTGTCGGCCGCCCGGTTCAGCTCTTGCCGGACTGCGTTCTGCGAGAGTCGTTTTCCGTGATGGGTGAACAGGAAATCGGCTGGCGCTCCGGTGCGGGGATGGATCATGGGTCGACCGGGCGAGCGGGTCGCGGTGATGCGGTCGACGAGAGTGAGGACTTCCTCGTCGAGCGGGACCATGCGTTCGGAGTCGAGCTTGCCCAACGGAACCTTGAGCCAGGATCCTTGCCCGGGGATCTCATGGATGCAGTCGAGTTCGAGGTCGAGTAATTCGCCGATCCGCAGCCCGCATGCCCGTTGCACCAACAATGCATCGGCGGCGAGTCGGTAGGGTGAACCCGACAGTGCCGCGGTGAGTTTTCGGTCCGCGTCGACGGGTAGATATCGGGGCAGGAAGCGTTGCGGGCGAGGAAGATCGGTGCGGAAGATCAATCGCCGTGGTGGTGCGTCGTCCCATCCCCACTCGGTGATCTCGGCGAGAAAGTTCCCGACTGCATGGACGCGTCTGATCCGGTCGGCGACTGTGATCGGCGCACCGGTGATGCTGTTGGCGGTGGTGGTCAGCGAGGTGATGAACCCTTCGATGTGTCGGCGTCGGTCCAGTTCGGCCAGTGATGTCAAGGTCGGGTCAACGGCGGCGAGGTACCTGCCAAAATGGGCTAATCGTGTGGCGAGGCTGCTGACCGTCTTGGGGGCGCAGGTGGCGTGTTTGCGGTTCAAGTAGGCCACGAACGCGGGGCGCAACGCGGCGGGAACGTCGGCCATGCGCTGCTCAAGGGTCAGCGCTGTGACCGCTGGCGGAGTCTGCTTGTCGAGTATGCCGAGGTGAAAGAGGATCTGTCGGGCACTGTGGGTGGTGCTGCGATAGTGTTTCGCGCCGCGCCCGGTCCGCGCCTGGCGAACATCACAGGCGTGCAGCAACTCCTGCAGATCACTGTCACACAGATCAGATAGGGGGCGGCCGGTCTGAATCAACAGCCGGGCGATGATCTGCGATCCGATCGCTGAGGCGACCCGCTGGGTGAACCCTAATTCCAGTGCAGCGGTCATGAACTGATCGAGATCGGGTTGCAGGCAACTGTCGGTCAGTTCGTGCCACAGGCTGCAGAGTTTGCGGCTGACGAGGTAGTCATAACCCGGTCGTAGCCGTCTGCTGACCATCAAGAAGGTGACGAACGGCCGGGTCGAACTATTCGCCGCCAACTGCTTGTCCAGCGGGATATCCGCCCACGCCTGGACCCGGGGCCAGCGCCGCAGGAATGACCGAGCGGCCTGGGTGTAGGCGGTGTTGCCGCGCCGTCGTCGTTGCAGGTGCACAAGGTAGGCGGCATGGATCGCCGCCGGCGTCTCAGGTGCGGTCGCGTAATCGTGTGCGGGCAGCATCGAATTCCGCCTTGACGTGTGTTGGTGCCAAATGGATGTAGCGGGCCGTGGTGTCCACGTGAGCGTGCCCGAGCAGTGCCTGCATCACCGCCAGATCCACCCCGGCCTCGGCCATCGCGGTGCCGAAGGTGTGACGCAGCGCGTGCGGGTGCCCAGCAAGCACGCCCGATTTGAGGCGGTGGTATCGAAAGATGGTGCGAAGACCGGCCGCCGTCAACGGCCCGCCCCTGTTCGGGCCTTTGGCGACCAGGAACAGTCGGGCGCTGGCCGATTCGGGTCTTTCAGTGAGCAGATACGTTTGGATCAGACCCGCGACCTCCACATCGAGGGGAACACGGCGTTCCTTGGCGCCTTTGCCCATCACGCGAACCCACCGGGCTCCGATGTCGACGTCGGTAACATCGAGGGTGAGCAATTCCCCGGATCTCAACCCGGACAACAACATCAGGCCAGCCAAGGATCGGTCCCGCCACGTCCGCAGGCTCGACAACAGGTCTGTGGTCTCGCGGCGATTCAGTGCCCGGGGTAGCCGGCGCGGTTCGCGCAAGCGCAGGGCTGATCGGCGTTTGGGTCGGACCAAGTGTCCGAGCAGTCCATTGCGTTCTTCGGCGCTGACTCGCCGCGCTTCGCGTCCGCTCGGGATCGGATTGCGCAGGTCAGGTTCGCGCAGAGCGCGGAAGGTGAACAGACCCGTCAGGGCTGCCAGACGGTGATTGATGGTGGTCGCCGAATAGCGGTCCAGGCGCTTGCCGGTCATCGACACAACATTGCCGGGACGTCCCGCGATCGGCGTCTGGCGGCAATACCGCATGAAGTCGAGCACGGTCTCGGTGGTCACCGACCCCAGCTCGACGTTCACACTGTCGAGCCAACGGCAGAAGGCGAGCAGATCGTAGCCATAGGCACGCAGAGTTCGCGGCGAATAATTCCGGTCGGCGAGATAACCGAGGTAGTCGTTGACCAACGGGTATTTGTCGGCGCCGGGCCCAGACAACATCCAGGGCAATTCGGTGCCGGCTTCCAGACGCAGCTCGTGCTGATTCGTCATGAGACAAGTGCAGCCCAATTGCCTACCACTGGTCAAGCATTACCGTTGTTGGCGTGTCGCATACGTGCCTCAGTGATAGCCGATTAGCCGGTCAACAGGCAATCGCCGACGGTCCCAATCGAGGGAAGGATCCCTTCGGCTGCGAGG
>CALBET010000409.1 GCA_937888665.1 uncultured Acidobacteriota bacterium | reverse complement strand
CCCTGGCACAGATGTCGATTGTGGCCAACGATCGCGGGTGGTAGTCTCAGGGGGGAGAACGACCATGACTGAGACCCAGCAGAAACCCGTCGACTACGAGCCGCCCGAGCGGGACGACCCCGCCGCGTCGCGGGCGTACGCGGACGACGGAACGGATTTGACTCTCATTCGCTGGATGCTCTCGTTGAGCCCGGAAGAGCGGCTCCGAGCGTTGCAGTCGCAGGCGCAGTTCATCAACCAGGTCCGGGCAGAGAATGGCCTCACCTGACCTGTTCGCGATGATCCGGGCGCTCCGGAAACACGATGTCCAATTCATCGTCATCGGCGGCGTGTCCGCGGTCCTGAACGGCGCCCCCGTCACGACGTTCGACCTCGACATTGTCCACCAAAGATCCGACGACAACATCGCAAGGTTGCTGTCGGCGTTGGATGAACTGGGCGCACATTTCAGAGGCCACGCACGGCGGATTGCGCCGAACGCCTCCCATCTTCAGGGGCCTGGTCACTCGCTGTTGCTCACCGAGTCCGGCCCTCTCGACGTGCTCGGCCGTGTCGATGTTGTCAACAAGGACTATGACGAGCTGCTCAGCCATACGGCGGAGCTCGTCTTTGAAGGCCAACCGCTGCTGATCCTCGATCTTGAAACGCTGATTGCGATCAAAGAAGGCCTTGGGAGGCCAAAGGATATGGTCGCGCTCGTCGCCCTGCGCCACACATTGCACGAGCGCAATCGTGATGGTTGAGGCGCCGGTCCGGGGCGACAACGGATGCCTGCCCCGGACTTCGATTTGACCGTAGCGGCAACCAGGCCAAATGCCGACCGGTGGAAACACTCGAATCAATCGAAATGAGCGGGTACAGGATGAGGGACCCAATGGACCTCCCGTGCCAGCAGAACTCCGTGCTTGGCACGCAGTTGCTGCGCACTGCGGTACTCGAGGCTCACGACGAGCGGTCGTGTTGGCACGCCACCATCTGTGTCGAACTTCCTCGACCAATGAACGGGGCGAGGATCTGTGCCGGCACGGCCAAAACCCGTGTCGGATCTCGAAGGCAGGAGGGGCGTCGGAATCGGTGCCGGCACGGCCAAAACTGTATCGGACCTTTGACGGCAGAACGAGGTGCGGGATCGGTGCTGACACGGCGAACGGGTGCGCCGAATCTTTGCGGTGCGTGCGCCGAGCTTGAGGGTAGCGGGTCAGCGCTGGCTCACAAGGTCCGAAGCCGAGATGCACGGCGTGCCGCCAGGCCCGCCGTGCGGCTTGAGCAAAACGAGGCAGGTACGAGTTGGCGCGGGCTGGCCGCGACGGTGGAGGTCGGTCACCACTCGCAGAGCCGCTGAACGGGTGGGAGCTGAGCGGCGAGCCGTCGAACCATTGATTTGGTCTCCGCGGAAAGGTACTGTCGAATCACCGGGAACCCCGTCGGGGAGGGTGTGGAGGCGAGTCCGTCTCCAGCGACTTGTTCCCCCGCCGCCTGGGTTTGGCGCCCTGGGAACACCTCTTTGATGGGAATCAAGCCAATTGGCCGGGGCTCTGCCCCGGACCATGGGCGGGCGTCCGATCACTCCGAGGAACGCCTCAATCCCTCAGTCCATCCGTGGACACGTCAGTCCACCAGGTGACGAAATGATGCCGTGAACTCCTTTTGCTCAATCAGATCCGCGACCGTTGCAGCAATCGTGGGAAGGTCTAGGCACCGGACGACGATCAAGTCAGCCATCCAGATATAGGTGCCGCCGAGGCACTCGCCCGTGGCCTCGTATCTGTCGAGAAGAACGGCAAGGTTCGCGATGGTGGCGAACGTCGCCGCATACCTCGCACCGTCCTCAAAACGAACCTCGACGTCGACATTTTCATCCGGATCGGGGATGCCGTGCAGAATCGTCAACTCATACGCGCCGCGTGTCATGGCCCACCGAAGACGGAGAGGACCTCGCTGATTACGCGAGTCTGATTGCCCTTGTCTGACTTACCCAAGATTTCGACTACGTCGTCGCCAACCCGCCTGAAGTACACTCGGGCCCCGGCACGGTGGCGAGCCTCGGATATCCCTGACCCAATGGGCTTTGTGCCCGTCCCAGGATTGAAATTGCCGCGTGCGAGTTGTGCGGTGAGAGTGTCGAGTCCCGATTGTTGAGAACGGCCGGCCCGTTTGGCCTCTCTGACGAGAACAGGGCTCTCGTCAATCCGGGAAACTAGGCTGCACGTGTTGTGAACCAACACGCCGGGCGTTCCTGGCCCTGCGGAGACGAAGTAGTTATGAGCCCCAGCGACCTCTAGATTGTGGACAGTCTCGGTGCCGACTTTGGGCGTGACGGCGAGGACTGTCGCGCGAGTTCCATCAGTGGTGAGCAGGACCATTCCAGCTCGGAGCTCGGACATCGCGATGTACTTCATCTCCGTTGGTGCAAAGAATGGATGATCAGCCGTTCCGGTGATGGACCCGGCTCGATCGTGAAACTGGACGCGCAACTCGACGAGGTCAGCACTTTCTCGTCGGTAGGTGTTTGTAACAGTGCAGAACGAGTCGCCGGTCGCCTGAACCCGGGTAATCCCGGCATGTTGTTCGGACTCGTACACGTGAGATTGGAAGACCACTTGAACTCCGGACCTCACGTCGCCGAACAGCCAGAATCCTGTGTCAGGATAGCGCTCGCCCCGAACGTACACGACATCATCATAGGTCGGCGGTCGGCGCTTCTCGTCCTGTTGTAGGTGCCACACGCGGTGCAGCGCGCCGACACTTATCTCGGGCGCAATTTCGAAGACTCTGAGTCTGCCGCGGACTTTGTAGAGACAGTTTTCATGGATGAATTCGTCGCCGGGCTGCACCGTGGAAACGTTGCGGGACTCCCAGCGGGCCGTTCTGCGGACGAAGACTTGGACGCGAGTCCCCGTGCCGGGTGGCCCGGTGCTCTGCTTCAGGTCGCAGGCGGGAACCGCGCCGTGCTTGGGCACAGGCGCGGATTCAGGCGCAGCCGCCCGGCCGTAGTCTCGGGCCATTGGTATCCGCTGGGCTGGCGGCATCTGTTCGGTGCTAGGCTGCGGGGAGTGGGGTCCTGCTGGCGGTTCCCTCGCCTCGACGCACCCAACCGCCACAGTCGCCAGTTGGCAGAGTGCGACGATTAGTCTGAGTCGGACTGAGGATGTCGAGAACCATGGTTGTGCTGCGACCATGGCACCGAAGTTACCAAGGCGGCTCGGGAAGCTCAACGTCTCATGCTGTCCGGTTGCCCCATGGCGATGACACCCGATCAGCGAGCATGTCGGCCGTGCCGTCAGGTGCGGTCGGCGTCCGCAGCGTGGCACGGGCCCCTCGCACTGAGAGGAACCAGAGTCCGCGACCGCGCACGCAAGGTCGCGAGAGCGGGGGAACGGGTGGGAGCACAGCTGCGAGCCGGC
>CALBET010000408.1 GCA_937888665.1 uncultured Acidobacteriota bacterium | reverse complement strand
GGCCCTCATCAGCCGGCAAATCTCCAAACCGCTGAGCCCGGGCAGCATCACGTCGAGGATGACCAGGTCAGGGGTGTCCCGCCGCACGTGGTCGAGGACATCGGTACCGGTCGACAGGACATCCGCGCCGAGGCCGGCCCGAGAGAGATGGTGGACGACCAGTTCCGCAATGTCCCGGTCGTCCTCGACGACGAGGATGCGACTAGACATCGTGGTTGCACCGGGCCGTCACGCTAGCTCCCTTCCTGCCCGTGATGTCGCACGTCCAGCCCGGAGACGATGAAGATCGCCTCCTCGGCGATGTTGGTCGCGTGGTCGCCGATCCGCTCCAGGTGACGGGAGATCAGCAGCAGGTCCAGTGCCGGTTGCGCCACCACCTGGTCCGTGCACATGAACCCCATCAACTCATGAAACACCTGATCCTTGAGTCGGTCGACCGAGTCGTCCCGGTCGAGCACCTCCTGCGCAAGCACGGTGTCTTGTCGTACGTAGGCATCCAACGCGTCGCGCAGCATGCCCTGCGCGATGTCCGCCATGCGCGGAATGTCTATCAGCGGCTTCACCGAGGGATGCTGCAGGTAGCGTAGCGTGGCTTCCGCGATGTTGATTGCGAAATCGCCGACCCGCTCCAGGTCGCTGTTGATCTTGACCGCGGAGACAACGACCCGTAGATCAGTCGCCATTGGCTGGTGCAACGCCAGGAGCTGAAAGCACCGCTCATCGATCTCGATGTGGAGCTGGTTGATCACACCGTCCCCCGTCAGCACGCGCTCCGCTAGAGCATGATCCCGGTCGACCAGGGCCCGCATCGCGTCACGGACCTGCTCCTCGGCGGCACCTGCCATCACGAGCAGGCGCTCTTTGAGATGCTTCAGCTCGTCGCGGAAGTGTGGGGTCAGGGGTTGCGGTGAAACCACGTGGAGTGCTCCTCCGAAATAGACACGAGGGCAGCAGGAGCGCACACCGGACCTGCGTCCGGATGGCCGCTTCGGCTAGCCGAAGCGCCCGGTGACATAGTCTTCGGTCAGCTTCTGGGTCGGAGCGGTGAAGATACGGCTCGTCAGGCCGAATTCAACGAGCTTGCCCAACCAGAAGAACGCCGTCCGGTCCGACACGCGGGCCGCCTGCTGCATATTGTGCGTCACGATGACGATCGTGTAGCTGGTCTTGAGGTGATACACCAACTCTTCGATATGCTGCGTGGCAATCGGGTCGAGCGCCGACGCCGGCTCGTCCATGAGCAGCACCTCCGGCTCCACCGCCAACGCGCGCGCGATGCACAACCGCTGCTGCTGACCGCCCGAGAGGGCGAGCGCCGAGGCGTGCAACCGATCCTTCACCTCGTCCCAGAGCGCGGCCGATTGCAGGCTGGCCTCGACCCGGTCCTGCAGGTCGGTTTTCGACGTGGCAAGCCCGTTGATGCGCAGGCCGTAGGCCACGTTCTCGAAGATCGACTTCGGAAACGGATTCGATTTTTGAAACACCATCCCGACACGCTGCCGCAGGGCGACAGGGTCAGTAGCGGCCCCGTACACGTCTTCTCCGTCAATCAAGACAGTGCCGGTCACCCGCGCCCCGGGAATGATGTCGTTCATCCGGTTGAGGGTGCGCAGGAACGTGCTTTTCCCGCAGCCGGACGGCCCAATGAACGCGGTGACCTGATTGGCGGGAATCTCAATGGACACGTCCTCGAGAGCCCGCGTGCCGCCGTAGTAGAAGCTGAGGCCTTTCACCTCCACCTTCGTGGGGGTGTCGACTGTGCCCCGCTCGCGGCCCAGAGATGCCACTCCGGCAAGTGATGGTATCGCCGTGTCGGACGAAAGCGTGGTCATCGTATCGGTTCGCCCGCCACGTCAGTGCTGATACCGATCACGCAGCCACGCAGCCACGCTGTTCATGACGAGCAGCAACCCCAGCAGGACAATGATACCGGCAGCCGCGTTCGCCAGGAATGCCTCCTGGGGCCGGGACACCCAGTTGAAGACCTGGATCGGCAACACGGTGAAGGGGGACCAAATCCCGTCAGGGGCAAACGGCACGTAGGTCAGCGCCCCGATCGTAATCAACGGGGCGGTCTCGCCGATCGTCCGCGACAGGGCCAAGATCACACCCGTAAGGATTCCCGGCAGCGCGACCGGCAGCACCTGATGCCGGATCGTCTGCCACTTCGTGGCACCCAGCGCGTAGGATGCCTCCCGCAAGGACGGTGACACCGCGCGCAGCGCCTCGCGCGACGCCAGGATGACCACCGGCAACGCGAGCAGCGACAGGGTGGCGGCCCCGGCCATCACACTGCGGCCCATGGCCAGGGTGCGGACGAACAGCCCCAACCCCAGGAGTCCATAGATG
>CALBET010000407.1 GCA_937888665.1 uncultured Acidobacteriota bacterium | reverse complement strand
AGAGCGGCGCTGGACCGGTCGGACAAGGCGAGAAGAGGGAAAATACCGGCAGTATTTGACCGATGAACAACGCAGGTCGGCCGGATTCAGCGCCGGTCGAATGCAGCGGGACTTCTACCACGGGCTGTTATGCGCGATTGACGGAGGATGCCTCACTCGGACCGGATGACGACCCGGTTGAACGCGCCGTTGGAACGCAGCCGGTAGGCCGGGCCGTTCAAGGTGCCGCTATTGGGCCGTCGGTCCACGAGATTGATGAAGCCGTCCCTGGAGACCCGCACCGGCGTGTTCTCCGGCACGACCAGCTCCAGGTGGTTGAAGGCGCCTTCCAGGTTCACGGGGGTGTCGGTGCGGGGCTCGCCGAGACGCAACGTCAGGTCGTTGAAGGCGCCTTCCTGGTCTACTCGGGTGACCTCGGTGGACTGCAAGTCCAGCTCCCCCTCGGCGAACGCGGTCGACAGACGCAGCGCCATCGGCAGCGTGTCCGCCACGTCCATATCCCAGACCTGCCGCGTCCCTGGCAGCAGGTGAACGCCGCCGGAGCGCCAGCGGCGTGACCCCAGCGAGACTCTTGACGAGTCCCCACGATCGGAGACACGCACGCTGCCTGCGGTCGATGGCGTCGTCCGTCCCTGGAGCAGCACGCCCGGAGCCACCGAGCCGGCGCGCAGGTGCAGTTCAGCCAACGCCACTCTGGCCTCGAGCGTCCAGGTCTCCACCTGCGGGTCCCGCACGGCCTGCACAGGGGTCCAGTCCGTGGATTGCGGCTCGGGGCCACGCCATGCCACGTAGCCCAACGTGCTCATGATGATCAGGGGAGAGAGCAGGACCGCCCAGGGCGTGCGGCTGCGCGCGAAGATCAGACGCAGGCCGAAGGTGATGAGGAGGACCGGCCAGAAGGCCAGCGCGTCCAGCCAGAAACCACGATGGAGCAGACCCTGCGTCGAGAGGAGGCAGAACACGCCAAGGCCCATGAACGCCAGTCCTCGAGAGAGCCGTCGCCAGACGAAATGTGACTCGCTCATGCCCGCTCCTCACGCGACCGCAGCAGCAACGCCACCCCGATGGCCACCAGGATCTTCCCTTTCCGGCAAGACCCCGCTGCAAAGGGCCGTTACTTGTCGTCTACGAGATTCCGGCTCCGAACGTTGCATCACCTTCTTGATGTGGCATCGGTCTCGGATATACTTCATGCGAGGAATTTTCAGGATGCGACTGGATTCACGCGTGGCGTGGGTCACAGGTGGATCGGCGTCGACACGGCGTAGCCAGCCAACCCGCTGGGCGCGCCGATTCCGAGGAGGCAGGACCGATGGAACGGATTGGCAGAATGCAGACGCGTCTGACGCTGGGTGTGATCACCCTGGGCGCGGCGCTGGTGGCACCCGGCGCCGCGATCGCGCAGGAGGCGACACCGACATACAGCAAGGATGTGGCGCCTATCTTCCGCGAGAAGTGCGAAGCGTGCCATCGGCCGGGCTACATCGCGCCGATGTCCCTGCAGACCTACGCGGAGGCGCGGCCCTGGGCTCGGTCCATCAAGAACCGGGTGGAGACGCAGCAGATGCCGCCGTGGCACATCGACGAGTCGGTCGGTATTCAGTCGTTCCAGAACGACCGGTCACTGAGCCGTGAGCAGCGTGACACGATCGTTCGCTGGGTTGACGCCGGCGCCCCCCAGGGCAATCCCGGCGACATGCCTCCTGCCGCCGTCTTTGCTGACGATGACGTGTGGAACTTCGCCCACATGTTTGGCGGGCCGCCCGATTTGGTCATCAAGTCGACGCCATACACGATGAATGCGCTGACGCAGGACCACTGGTGGAAGCCGGAAGTGCCAACAGGCCTGACCGAGGACCGCTGGATCCGCGCCATCGAAATCCGGCCCACGACGGTGGCCGGCCGCAAGATCACGCACCACGCATTGGCCCGGTTGCAGCAGGAAGATGAGGACCTGGGTGCCGCGTCGGATGTGGGCGCCGGGCTCCTGATGGAGTGGGCCGTCGGCAAGCAGGGCGAGATCATGCGCGAAGGCAGCGGCAAGCTGATCAAGGCCGATTCGAGCATCGTGTGGGACATCCATTATTCGTCGGCCGGCGAAGAGGTCACCGACTCGGTCGAACTGGGTCTCTACTTCTACCCGAAGGGCGAGGAGCCGAAGCATCGTCAGGTGCTCTCAGCCTGGAGCTCGCTCGAGGGTGGCAGCGACAATTTGTCGCTCCCGCCGAATACGGTGATGGCGACCGAGCAGTTCCACGTGTTGAAGCAGAACGGCCGGGTCGAGAACTTCCAGCCCCACATGCACCTGCGCGGCAAAGGCATGCAGATGACCGCGGTGCTGCCGGACGGTACCAACCGGGTGCTCAGCCGGGTGAGCAACTTCAGCTTCAACTGGCACAACAACTACGTTTACGCTGACGACGTTGCGCCGCTGTTGCCGAAAGGCACGGTCATCGCCGTCAAGTCCTGGTACGACAACACGTCGGCGAATCGTGCGAATCCAGACCCGAATCAGTGGGTGGGATACGGCGATCGCACGGTCGACGAGATGGGTCACGCGTGGGTCAACGTCACCTACATGGACGACGAAGACTTTCAGGCCGCGGTGGCCGAGCGGGCGGCGCGCCGGGCAACCACCGACGAGGACGACGACTAACCTCGCACTCAGATCTGCGCAGCAGGTAGGACACGGTTGGTCGGGACATCCAGGAGCCGCTCCGTCACCACCGGGGCGGCTCCGTTACGTACGAGGAGGGTGCGGTATGCGGCTGTTTCGTTCGGCCAGGCTCGCGGCGGCGATCGCCGGCGTTCTGGTGGCCATGGCGGCCCCCACGGCGGTATCGGCGCAGGTACCCAAAGTCATCCGCGATTTCGGGGCCCCGGTGTATCCGGCGTTCGAGGGGTGGTACCAGAACGACGACGGGACCGCGACGCTGCTCATCGGGTTCTTCAACTCGAACCAGTCAGAGACCGTGGACATTCCGATCGGCGCGCAGAATCACTTTTCGCCTGGCTCTGAAGATCGGGGACAGCCGACGACCTTCCCGCCCGGGCGCTCGTGGGGTGTCTTCACGATCAAGGTACCCGGAGACTTCGATGGAGAACTGTCCTGGACTTTGGTCGGCAACGATCAGCCGGTGACGATTCCGTTCCAACTCCGCCCGGCCTACTTTGTCGAGCCGTTCAAGGACCAATCAAACAACAACGAGCCGCCGACTATCAGGTTTGCGGCAGGCGGCACCCCGTTCACCGGGCCGCCGGTCGGGATCGCGCACACGACGACCGCCGCGGTCGGGACTGCGCTGGCGCTGCCGGTCTGGACCTCTGACGTCACGCCGGACAGAAACGTGCGGGACAACCCGCGGCGTCCCCGCCCACCGCAGGTGCTCCGCTGGCACAAGTTACGCGGGCCGGGTGACGTCGAGTTCGACGAGCCAGAGCAGGAATTTGAAGATGCTGGCGATCACAATCCGACCACGAGTATGACCTTCGGGGCCGCCGGCGAGTACTGGCTGCGGGCCGAGGTGCTGGACTCGACCGGCGACGGGGGTGGTGGGTTTCAGTGTTGCTGGACCTCAGCCGTGGTGCAGGTGACGGTGACCGAGTAGCGTCTTCGTGGGCAACGGTCCTTTCTGGGCGCCGGTCGCGGAGTGTCTCCGAGGCCGGCGCCCTTCTTTTTGCCGAGGGACGGAATAACTGGCACCCCTTCCAGGTCCATGTGGGTACGCGGGCGGACCGCGGCCGAGACACGGTTGTGAGAGGTGGTTACACTGCGGTCCTTGACACGTCAGACGTTGGGCGTCGGGGCCACGCCGTTCAGTGTCGCCTCTGCCGGCCCTGCGACTGCCCTCGCCGTTGAGGCCGAGCCCTTGCAGTCGCAGGTGGGACACCAGGTGGATCCGGACCGCGCGCTTGTTGACGAGGCGACCGCCGGGAGTCTCGATGCGTTCGAGACCTTGGTTCGGCGGTATCAGCATCGGCTGGTGAACTACGTGCAGGCCATGGTGCGCGACTCTGGTGAGGCGGAGGACGTTGCCCAGGAAACGTTCATCCGGGCGTATCGGTCGCTCACACGGTTTCGGGGCGAGAGCGCGTTCAAGACCTGGCTGTACACAATCGCCACCAACACCGCTCGGACGTCGCTGGAGCAGCGTGGCCGGCGGGAGCGGGTGGGAGACCAGAGTCTCGACGACGACGCGCAGGCGCTGACGGCCGAGCAGGTGCCGTCCGGTGAGCCCGATATAGAGGCGACACTGGTGACCCGCGATGCGATCGATCGGGCCCTGTCGGCGCTGACCGACGAACTGCGCGTCGCCGTGGTGCTCCGTGACGTGGAGGGTCTTGAGTACAAGGAGATCGCCGAGATCACGGGGGTGCCGATGGGCACGGTGGAATCGCGTATCTTTCGGGCAAGACGGCGGCTACGGACTTTGCTGCAACCGCTCATGAAGAGAAGGGCTGGAAGCGTATGAAGGAGACAGCCATGTCGTGCGATGACATTGGACCGTTGCTGCTCCGTCGGCTGGACGGGCGGCTCGAGGCAGATGAACTCATATGGCAACCGCCGCCTCGCTCGATCACTGTTGGCGGGGATGTTCTCAGCCGAGGACTGACTTTGGACGGCCTGGGTACGAGCT
>CALBET010000406.1 GCA_937888665.1 uncultured Acidobacteriota bacterium | reverse complement strand
TTGATGCGCAGCCGAGCAGTCGAGACCTTTTCGTCCTGCACGGGGGCCTCGGACTGGATCACGGCTATTTGCGGTCAGCATTTGACGGATTCGCCGACGAGTACCGAGTTATCTACACGGACTTCCTGGGCAATGGGCGGTCCGATCGATCCATTGACTATAAGTCCATCCACGACAACCAAATCTGGGTCGATCAAGTAACTGACCTGCTCGAAGTACTAAAGCTGCGGGATCCTATTCTTGCAGGGCATTCCTACGGAGGATATGTCGCACAAGAATTAGCAATACGGAGTCCCGTTCCAGGGCTGGAACTACTGCTGATCGCAACCGCCCCCAAGTTGGACCACCTCGATCTGGCCATCGCCAATGCGCGCATGCGTGGCACCGAAGATCAGGTGCGTGCAGTGGAAGAGGACCTTTCTTATCCGCAGGAGTCGGACGAGCAGTGGGCAAGGACGTGGCAGAGACTGCTACCGCTCTATTTCCATTCGCCCGATGATGCGGTAATCGATGGAATGATGGACAGTACGATCTTCAGTGCCGAGGGTTTCAACACCGCACATCTGCGCGCCTTGAAGAGCTTCGACACATCGGCTGATCTGAGTCGCATCGAGGCTCGCACCTTAGTCATCTGCGGGGACGACGACTGGATTCTGCCGCTCACTCCTTGCTCCTTATCGTTGGCCGCCGGCATCCCCAACGCCGACCTCGCCGTCATTCCCGCATGCGGCCACTTCCCCTTCATCGAAAGACCGGGGGAGTTCTCGACCCTAGTGAGAAATTGGCTTCATGGTTGATCCATCGATCCAGGAGCGGGGCGTTCCAGAGAGAGTCGCAGTCGTAGGTTTGGGTGCGATGGGCCACGCGATGGCACTGAACCTGCATGATCGAGGGTACTCGGTGATCGGCTGCGATCCATCCCCTCTCGCCCGCTCAAACGTGGAGCACTGTATTGACGTATGCCCGGACATATCCGAACTCGGCACGGTCAATGCTGCTGTCCTTTCACTGCCGGGTGCGGACGAAGTAGACTCGACGACTCGATGGCTGGCCGACGAGTCTGACTGCCCTCTGGTAATTGACACGAGTACATCACATCCAACTACCTCGCGAGAGCTTGCCCAACTTATGCGAAAGCTGAGTCGCGTCTTCATTGACGCACCGATATCAGGGGGGAAAAGTCTCGCCCGCGAGGGGCTTGTGAGTTCGTTCGTGGGCGGCTATCCCGAGGATGTAGTCGTGGCAGCACCCGTTCTTGACGCCTTGACGGGAGGCAAGTGGCGTCATATGGGAGGGCCGGGATCCGGCAATGTGACGAAGCTCATCAACAACGTCATGGTGGCAACGCACCTGCTGGTGGTTGCTGAGGCCTTCAGCATCGGGTTGGAGTACGGACTTGGCACGCATGACCTCACTGAGGCGATAGGTACGGCATCGGGACGAAGCGCCGCGGTCGAAGTCAATCTACCTCGCTGGATCATCAATGGCTCATACGACTCTGCGTTCGCATACAGCCTAATGACACGCGACGCGAGCCTCGCGACGGATCTCGCAGCAGATCTCGGTCTTTCAGTGCCCGTTCTCACAGAGGTTGCGAAACGATGGAAGGGCCTTGAGACGACCCTGGCTCCGAATGACGACTTCAACCTGGCGGTGCCAGCCTTCCTGTCAGAGACCGGGTGCGGCCAGCCGATTAGGTACTCAATCGACGGAGAAAGAGGCACGACATGACACCAGCGCCACGGGTAATACTTCCCGAAGTATCACTCTGGATAGAGGGCGAACCCGTGTCGGGTGCTGGTGAGGAGTTCCCCCTCTTCAACCCGACGGACGGCAACCAACTCAGTAGTTATCGGTGCGCAACCGCAGCACAGGTTCAGGCGTCCGTCGATTCGGCCCAGCGTGCATTTCCCGGCTGGCAGTCGATGGAGGCGCTGCACAGAAGCAGTCTGCTACGTGCCATCTCGGATGCAATCGATGAAGAGAATGAGTACCTTGCCCAGATCGAGTCGCTCACAACTGGCAAGCCAATTCGCGACTCACGGATTGAGGTGGCGAAGTGCGCGGAGATGTTCACGCACTACTCGGGGGTTCCAGGACAGATCATGGGGCAAACAATTCCGGTATCCCGACCGTGGTTCGCCTTCACTGAACGCGTGCCCCTTGGGGTGATCGCGATTTTCACTCCTTGGAACGCGCCGCTCTTCACCGCCTGCTGGAACATCGCAGCGGTACTCGCTTGTGGCAATACGGTTGTTGTCAAGCCAAGTGAGTACACGCCCGTGTCTACCCTTGCGCTCGTCCGAATTATGGAAGGCGCCGGGCTCCCCCGCGGAGTTGTAAACGTTGTCGTAGGAGACGGTCGGGAGAGCGGCGACGCGTTGGCAAAGGGTTCCGGGGTATCGAAAGTGGTCTTCATCGGCTCTGTCCCTGTAGGTCGTGCTGTCGCCTCCACCGCTGCGTCACTGGGCGTCCCGAGTGTCCTCGAGTTAGGTGGCAAGAGCGCAAACATTGTGTTCGGTGATGCGGACCTTGAGTCTGCAGCCCGGGGAGCCGTTACAGCGGTGTTCGGTAATAACGGGCAGTCCTGTACTGCGGGGTCGCGGCTACTCGTCGAGGAGTCGGTGTTCTCGAGCGTGATTGACCGCGTTGCCGAGTTCACAAACCGTCTGCGCGTGGGCGTCCCAGCAGACGTAGCGACAGAGCTCGGGCCAATCAGCCTTAAACTTCA
>CALBET010000405.1 GCA_937888665.1 uncultured Acidobacteriota bacterium | reverse complement strand
GACGCATGCCGTCGATCACGTGCGCTTCATACCCCTGGACGTCGATCTTGACGAAGCGGATGTCGCGGTGGGGAATCGCGCGCTCCTCGATGAAGGCGTCCACGGTTGTCATCGGAACGCGGAGTTCTGTCCGTCGCGCGATCTCCGATGACGGCTCCTCGCCAACGGCGATTCGGTGGTCGGCCGGGTGGATATCGTTGAGCGCAAGTCGGGCCTCGCCGACATATTCACCGACCGCGGAGCGGATGGCCGTGATGCGGCCGCCGGACCGCTCGGCGACCCGGCTGAGATCCGAGAAGATCTGGGGTTCTGGCTCAAATGCGAAGACACACGCGTTGCCCGTCAGCGCCTCGGCAAACACGGACGCGGTGTAGCCGATGTTGGCACCGATATCGAGGATGTGACCACCGGAGAAGAGTCGTGGCCGAGTCTGCACGAGCCGCCGGTACGGATCGCTGCCGTATCGCTTGTAAAGATGATACCCAGCGTGGAACGCCTGACGACCAAGTGGACTCTCCAGCAGATGCGCTCGCTGGACCATGCGGTAGCATCGCAGCGCCACGCGTTCACCAAGGCTCCCGTGTAGCCGCGTGCCGGACTCGGTCATCTGTGTGGGCTCCTAGCAGCCATCTTTCTGTCGAGCACTACCGCGAAGTCACGCCTCGCGGACCCGGCAGCCGCGCTCGCCGACATGTCGTCAGGACACCCATATGGGCGGGTTCTTTCTGACCGGGCGCTCTGCCACGCCCGTGGCGCAGGCCGCGAAGTCACGGGAGGACACGCACACTCGCGTGCGTGACTCCTTCCGCGCGTATGCGGCTCAAATCGCCCGTCGGCGCAAGGCCCGACGCTGTTATATCCAAGAACTGGTCCGCCGCTATCGCTTCTACACCGAGCCGGACGCGGCCGTTCTGGAGATCGGTGTGGGGACCGGCGATCTCCTCGCCTCGCTCGGGGCCAGACGTGCGGTTGGCCTCGATATAAGCCCGGAAATGTTACAGGTGGCCGCTGCCGCGCACCCCGAGCTCGAACTGTTCGAGCTAGACGCGGAGTCCCCGGCCGATCTGGGGGAGCCATTCGATTACGTCATCCTGTCCGATCTCACAGTGCACGTGCACGACGTGGCGGCGGTGTTTCGCAACCTGCGTCGGTACTGCCATCCGCGCACGCGGCTGTTGATCAACTATCACAGCCGCGTGTGGCAACCCGTTCTCGAGGCGCTGCGCCTGCTCGGACTTCATCACGCGCACGCGCGCACCAACTGGCTCACCACCGAAGACTTGACCAGTCTTCTCTGGCTCTCCGATTTCGAGGTCGTGAAGACCGACGTGTCGACGTTGCTGCCGGCACCGGTGCCGGCGGCCAGGCTGGTCAATCGCTTTGGGCCCAGACTGCCACTGCTGCGCAAAGCCGCGCTGGTGAACTGGATTGTCGCCCGCCCTGCCCCACGGCCAGTTGCGGTGGAGGAGCTGTCCGTGTCAGTGGTCGTCGCGGCTCGGAACGAGGCGGGCAATATTGCCGATATCGTCGATAGCGTCCCCGCCATGGGGCGCCACACCGAGCTTATCTTCGTGGAGGGAGCATCCTCGGACGATACCTACGCGCGCATCGAGCGCGAGGTCGCGATGCAGCGACGATCGGACCTGACCGTGAGCGGCCTCCGTCAGACCGGCACGGGCAAGGGTGACGCGGTCCGGGCAGGATTCGCACGGGCGAAGGGTGACGTCCTGATGATCCTCGACGCCGACGCCACGGTGTCTCCGGCAGATCTTCCGCAGTTCCTCGAGGTGATCGCCAGCGAGAAAGCGGAATTCGTGAATGGGAGCCGCCTCGTCTACCCGATGGATGACAAGGCCATGCGCTTTGTTAACGTGGTCGGCAACAAGCTCTTCGCTCGGATCTTCTCCTACCTTCTGGGTCAACCCCTGAAGGACACCCTGTGTGGAACCAAGGTCCTCCGTGCCCGCGACTACGCGCGGGTCGCGCGAGGCCGATCATATTTCGGAGATTTTGATCCGTTCGGTGATTTCGATCTGTTGTTCGGTGCGAGCAAACTCAACCTGAAGATCACCGAAGTCCCGGTGCGGTATAGAAACCGCACCTATGGCGAAACGAACATCAATCGGTTCCGCGATGGCGCCATGCTCTTGCGCATGAGCTGGTTTGCCCTGCACCGCTTGAAGCTGATCTAAGGACCTGATCGGGTCCTAAACCGGACACATATGTCGACACAGGCTCGATTGGAACACGAAGCCGCGCACGGACGCATTCTCGCCGACGGTGATCCGGAGCGCATCTGGGGCTGGGCCACCCCGGCGGGACGCCGGCGCGCGCGACGTCGCGCGCATCTGATCGCGAGAGCCGGGCACCTTGGACCTGGGCGACGCGT
>CALBET010000404.1 GCA_937888665.1 uncultured Acidobacteriota bacterium | reverse complement strand
AGACGCGCACGGCGGTGCCATCGAGTTCGCGCACCTGCCCGGCGCCCTGCACGTCGATCTCCAGCACCAGGTCGACCCCGTCATCGAGACGCCGACGGGTTTCTGCGGCACCGGTGCCGTAGAGATGACCGAACACCTCCGCCCACTCGAGAAACTCGGCGCCGTCGCGCATCGCCTCGAAGCGGTCCTGGCTCACGAAGTGGTAGTCCACCCCGTCTCGCTCGCCGGGGCGAGGCAACCGCGAGGTGTACGAGCATGACATCGCGAGACCGCCCACCCGCGAGATCAACGCCTTGACCACGGTGGTCTTGCCGGTGCCTGATGGCGCTGACACGACGAACAGACTTCCTCGCCGTTGCGCCGCGCCTGAGTGTGTTCCCGACGGCATCATTCCACGTTGGCGACCTGCTCGCGGAGCTTCTCCAGCTCCGCCTTCGCGGCCACCATCAGTTCGCTGACGTCGGGGCCTTCGACCTTGGCTCCCAACGTGTTGATTTCTCGGTTCATCTCCTGCAACAGAAAGTCGAGCTTCCGTCCACAGGGTTCCGCCGAGTCGGCGAGCACCGACCAGTGCGTCAGGTGCCCGCGCAGCCGCGTCAGCTCTTCGTTGACATCGGAGCGCGCCGCAAACCGCACCACCTCTTGCGCCACGACCGATTCGTCGATCTGCAACTGGTCGCGCAGTTCACCAACCCGGGTGGTCACCCGTTCGATGAGACCCGCCCGGCCTGCCTCCGCCGCCGCCTCCAGTTTCTCGACCAGCGCCGCGAAGGTCTCCCGCTTGCTGTCGAGGTCCGCGCGCAGATACTCCCCTTCCCGCGTCCGCATGGTATCCAGTTCGCGGAGGGTGTCGTCGACTGCCTCGGCGGCCACCTGCTTGATCGACGCCTGGGTCGCGTCGTCAGCGTCCCGCTCCCGCACCACCACCGCCTGGGGAAACCGTAGCAGATCGCTCGACCCGAGCCCTCCGATCGTCAGGCCCCGTTGCTCCGCGCTCGCCAGGGCCGCCGACAGGGCCTCGACAAGCGACTCGTTCAAGACCACGTCGACCTCAGCCGGCCGGGTCGGCCGCACGGTGACCGCCAGTTCGACGCGTCCCCGCGCGACCCAGCGCTGCACTCGGCCCCGCAGCTCGGTTTCCTGGTCGGCCATCGTCGATGGCAGCCGCAGCTGGGTGTCGAGATACCGGTGATTGACGCTGCGGGCCGTCACCCCCACCGTGGCCAGCTCGTGCTCACGGGTCACCGACGCAAACCCGGTCATCGACTTGATCATGACATCCTATTCGCCGCCTGGGCCGTCTCGGGTGGCGTCTCGACCCGCTCGGCGGGATTCGAGTCGAACACCTGCGTGGCGTACAGCTTCGCGTAGACGCTGTCAGGGCACGCCAGCAACTCGTCGTGCCGACCGCTCTCCACGACCCGCCCGTCTTGCAGCATGACGATGGCGTCTGCCCGCCGAATCGTTGACAACCGGTGGGCGATCACGAAGGCGGTCCTGTTCAGTAGCAGTTTTTCCAACGCGCCCTGCACCAGCAACTCTGATTCGGCGTCGAGCGCCGAGGTCGCCTCGTCCAGAATCAAGATCGGCGGGTTCTTCAGCAGCGCGCGGGCGATCGTCAGCCGTTGTCGTTGTCCCCCGGAGAGACGCTGACCCCGCTCGCCGATCATCGTGTCGTACCCATTCGGCAGGTCCACGATGAACTCGTGCGCGTGGGCCGCGCGCGCCACCGACTCGATCTGGGCCTGGCTCGCCCCCGGCGTGGCGTAGGCGATGTTGTCGGAAATCGACGCGTCGAACAGGATGGTGTCCTGGGTGACCATGCCGATGGCGCGCCGGAGCGACGTCAGGGTCACATCCCGCACGTCGACCCCGCCGATACGAATCGTCCCGCCGGTCACGTCATGGAATCGGGGTATCAGATTGACGAGCGTCGTCTTGCCGGCCCCGCTCAACCCGACCACGGCCACCATCTGACCGGCCTGCACGGTGAACGAGACCCCCCTGAGCACCAGGTCGGTGTCGTCGTGATACTGGAACTCGACGTGTTGAAACTCGATGGCCGAGTCCAGCACCGACAGTTCTTGCGCACCGGCGCGATCGTGGGCCTCGGTATGCGTATCCAGCGTCTCAAAAATACGCTCCGCCGCC
>CALBET010000403.1 GCA_937888665.1 uncultured Acidobacteriota bacterium | reverse complement strand
CTACCTTCGGGTCGTCGTCTTCATGTGGATCAATGAAGATGAACCGGCCGGGTCGCCGATCGCGATTGGTCCTGCGATGGCCGTGGCCATCGGTGTCGCCCTGCTGGGCACGGTGGTCTTGGGGGTCTATCCCGAGGCTCTGTTCTCACACGCCGAGTCGGCTGCGAGCTCCCTCGAAGGTATTTCCTCCAGCGTCCTTCTGCGCTAGCAGCCCTCTTCAGACGACCGGTGGTAGGGACGGCCGGTTCGCGCTGCGGACCGATGCCACGCGGGCCGTCGTGGCCGGCGCGGTGCCGCGAGTCGTGCGGGGTGTGCTGCCGAGCATTCCGGTGGCGGCGCAAGACGCCGGCCGGGCATGGATACGGCGAGTGTGCCCGAGCGTCTCAGTGCGACGCTGGTCGCCTCTGTGGTCCCGACCACTCGGGCCACACGCCTCGGGCCGATGGACGTCCGAGGGTCCGAACCATCGGACGGGGCTGGCGCCAGAACCCCGCGCGGGGACCTCGAATGCCCCGCTCGGATTTCTTCAGACGGGGCTGCGCCCCGAACCCACTCGGACTAGCTGGGTCGAGACGCGTCGATCTGACGCAGTGAGTCCTGAATCAGCGCGTCGTTGCCTTCTGCTGTCAGGTTCTTCTTGATCAGCTTGGAGGCGACGCTCAAAGACAGCTCGACCACTTCGTGGCGGATCTGCTGGACCGCTCGGGCGGTTTCCTGCTGGATCTGCCGTTCGGCCGCTGTCACCATCGCGGCCGCCTCCGCCTTGGCTTTCTGATGCAGGTCTTCTCGGACCGTCTCCGCCGCGGCTCGGCTCTTGGCGACGATCGACTGCCCCTCGGCTCGCGCCTCGGCGATGAGCTGCACTGATTTCTCCTGAAGCTGAGCCAGTTCCTGCTGCGCCTGCTCAGCGTCGTCCAACGACTTGCGAATCGTGGCTTGTCGCTCGTCGAGCGCCTTCAGCAGCGGCCCCCAGGCGAACTTTGCCAGCAGGCCAAGGAGGATCAGAAACGTGAGGATGGTCCAGATGAAGAGCCCTGGATCGGGCTGGACCAACGGGTTATCCATGGGACGCTCCCTCTATTCGGATGACGGGGTCGAGAGGTCTGTGCGTGCCCACCTACTTCAACAGGACGACGGCGAAGATGAATACCTCGGCCAGAATCGCCACGCCTTCGAGGAGGAAGAGCGGCAGGTTGATCGCGCCCGTGATCTGCGCGGCGGCAGACGGTTGACGAGCGATGCTCTCCGCGGCGGCAGCCGCGAACTTACCGATGCCGAGACCCGCGCCGATCACGACCAACCCGAGACCGAGCGCGACGCCGGCGATGTAATACAAATCCATTCCGCTATCCTCCGTGTGTGTGTTGTGTGCCAAGAAACCAACTAGTGGTGCACGTTGATGGCCATGCCGATGAACACCGCCGTGAGCAGGGTGAACACGTAGGCCTGGACCATCACGACGATGATTTCGAGCGCGGAAATACCGACCGCGAGCGGCAGGGCCAGCGTGAACCCGACCCCGATGCCCACCGCGGCACTCGTGAATATCTCCGCAAACAAGAAGACCAGGGACAGAATCGACAAGATCGCGATATGCCCGCCGGTCATGTTCGCGGCCAGCCGCATCGTGAGCGCGAACGGCTTGACGAACATGCCCATGAGCTCAATCGGGATCAGCAGGGCATACACCGGCTTGGCCAGACCGGACGGCACCAGGTTCTTCCAGTGTTTGATGAATCCGTGGGCCATCGTGCCGGCGATCATGATGGAGAAGAAGGTGATGGTGGCGAGCGCGGCCGTGACGTTGTAGTTGGCCGTGGCCGTCGTCCCCCCGTGCAGCACGCTGTTGATCAGCGATTCCGACTCGTGTGAGTTGCCCAGTACGAAACGGTCGAACAGGCCCAGCGTCTCGAACATCGGGATCAGCCCGACGACGTTGCACACCAGAATGAAGACGAACAGCGTCAACATGAGCGGCGTCCAGGTGTTGACGAACTTGGCGCCGACATTGGGCAGGACGATCGAGTCTCGGATCGACTGCACGAGCCACTCCAGACCGTTCATGAAGCCGGAGGGAATACGCCGGTCCTGTTTCAGGTATGCGCGCGTGGCCATCGTGATGACCAGGAAGAGGAAGCCGGATACCAGCCACATCATCATCACGTGCTTGGTCACCGAGAAGTCGATACCCGCGATGTGTGGCAACTGTACGATTGGGTGATCCAACGAACTGTTCGAGACATGCTCGATGATCACTTCACCGGCGTTGAAGCCTTCTTCGATGGCGCCGTGTGCGGCGTCGACGGCATGCTCGCCGGCCGCCTGCACTTCTTCGGCGTGTTGTGTGGTCATGATAATGAGCGGGTCGCGCGGTCTCTCAGTTCACGGCGGCGGTGGTGCCGGTCTGCGCGAAGAGGGTCTTGAAATACACCGCTTCCGTGATCTGCAGCGCGACGAAATACACAGTGAAGCTGACGATGAACGGGAACGGGTCGGTGGTCACCCGGGCAATTACGACGGACACGTATGCTGCGTAAAACACCATCTTCGCCAGGAACGCGATGGTCATCCTGGCGGTGAGCGCGCTCAGCGCGGTGCGCGTCGTCCGTTCCACCATCACAATGGTGGCGATTCCGACGAGGAGCGGTGCCGCCATGCCCAAGAATGCCGCCTCGCCGGCTTCGGGCACCACCAGAGCCGCGAACACGCCCCACGTGGCCACGCACACCGCCACAAGCGCTCCCGAGAGTTTCATTTCTTCCAGACCGTTTTCGCCAGTTCGTAAAAACCGACGACAACACCGAACAACATGCCGACGAGCAGGAACCACGGCGACGAGGTCCCGGCCCACCGATCAATCAGATGCCCCACGCCGCCCAGGACGCCGATCGCCCCGATGAGTGTGTATCCGGCCGACGCCGCCGGTCCCGCCCGGCGGACGTTTTCCTGCAAGGCCTCAAACGATCTCGCGAGAAAATGGTCGTTCGGATCGGGCATGTGACGAACCGGCTCTGGCACGCCCGGTTCAGGTGGCGCCCCGATGACCGGTAATCCCAGCCGACGGGATCTGACTCCACGCCCACACAGAGGCCGTTTCCAGCCATCTGGAAACGCACGATCATAGCAGGCTGAGCCGGCCGCTGGCAACACAGCGGCCGGCAGGTCGACGCGCGCGCCGATACCCGTTTCCGTGCCAATCGGGCCGGCACAGGCATCTGTCGGAGACGCCTTCCTGGTCTGGAGACCCGGCCGCCCTAGGCGAGGCGGTCGAGCCGCAACAGATGCATCCTGCGCACGGCGTCGCCCCTGTGCGACAATCGGCACCGGCGGGGGCCTGCAACACCCCGCGAAGTAGAATGAGCGGAGGCTGCGGATCCCGGTTGGATTCGCCGGTCGCTTGGGGGGGCCATGCTGACTGCCCACGGAGTGACCCACGTCGGTCACGTGCGCAAGACCAACGAAGACACCGTGCTGGTCGATCTCGACCTCGGTCTGTTTCTGGTTGCTGATGGCATGGGCGGTCACATCGCAGGTGAGGTGGCATCGCGCATGACGGTCGATACCATCCGTGCGTTCATCGCCCGCAGCCGGGATGGCGGCAAGTGTACCTGGCCGTTCGGTATCGACCCGGATGCCTCGTTCGCGGTGAACCGACTCAGTACCGCGGTGAAGCTGGCGAATCGCAGAGTGTTCCGGGCGAGTGAGAGCCGCGACGACTACACCGGCATGGGCAGCACCGTGGTGGCGGCGCTTGTCGAGGATGACCGGGTCGCGTTTGCGGGCGTGGGCGATAGCCGGATTTACGCGTGCACCGCCGACGGTCTCAGCCAGCTCACGACGGACGACTCGTGGGTCGCCACCATCCTCGCGCGGGATCCGGAAGTCGACGCCGTCAGTTTGGCCACGCACCCCATGCGGCACGTGCTCACGAACGCCATCGGCGCTCGCGACGAGACCGAGGTGGAGGTCGGTGAGCGTGGGTTGCCAGAGGGCGAGACGCTGTTGTTGTGTAGCGACGGACTGCATGGAGCGGTCGGGGATGAAACGCTTGCCCGTCTGGCGGGCGGCGGCGCCGCCGTCGACGCGAGTGCGCACGCGTTGCTTGAAGCCGCGCTGGCGCAGGGAGGGAGGGACAACATCACGGCGCTGGTGTTGCGACGGACCGGATGACCGAGCAGGACGACGACCTGACGCTGCCGGCCGACCCGGGAGCGGCGCCGGTGAAGAAGCTCGGACGCTACGAGCTGCTGGACCGCCTTGGGAAAGGCGGCATGGGTGTCGTGTATCGGGCGCGCGACACGCAGCTCGACCGGCTCGTGGCGGTGAAGCTGCTGCTGACCGATCTGGAAGCTGACAGCGAGACACGCGAACGGTTTCTCCGCGAAGCGCGGTCCGCCGGCGAGCTCAATCATCGCAACATCATTCAAATCTACGATTTCGGCGAGGACGCCGGTCGCGCGTTCATCGTCATGGAGTTGCTTGAAGGGGAGAGCCTCAACGAGTTTCTCAAAAGCCACCCGGACGTCCCGCTCGAACGCACGCTGCAGATCATGACCGGCGTGTGCGATGGCTTGGCCTTCTCGCACTCGCGATCGATCATTCATCGGGACCTGAAGCCAGCGAACCTGTTCATCACCACGGACGGACAAGTGAAGGTGCTGGATTTCGGGCTGGCGAAAGTAGCCTCTTCGAAGCTCACGCGGAGCGGGCTCGTCTTCGGCACCCCGGATTACATGTCGCCGGAGCAAGTACGCGGTAAGGCGGTCGATGAGCGGTCGGACCTCTTCTCGCTGGGCGGGGTCTTCTACCAAATGCTGTGCCGCCGAAAACCGTTCGCGGCCAAGTCGTTGCCCGAGGTGATGCGCAAGGTGCTCACCGAGGACCCACCGCCGCTTGGGCCCGCCGATGCCACGCCCTCGCTCGCTCGGCTGGTGGCTCGGTTGCTGCAGAAGGAACCGCTGAAGCGGTATCAGCGGGCTGAAGAGGTCCTGACAGATCTGCGGAACATCGACCCTAACGAGGCGCCGGAAGCCGGCGCGGCGCCGGGCCGGCCGCGGCAGATTGATCGCTACGAGATCGAGGAGCAGCTGGGCCAGGGCGGGATGGGGGTGGTGTATCGCGCGCGGGACCCCGTGCTCGATCGTGACGTGGCCATCAAGAGCATGTTGGTCGACTTTGGTGACGATCCGGACGCTCGGGCCCGGTTTCAACAGGAGGCACGCGCCGCGGCGAGGCTGCAGCACCCGAACATCGTCACTATCTACGAGTTCGGTGAGAAAGATGACTCGCCGTATTTGATCATGGAGTTCCTCGAGGGTGTCGACCTCGAGGCGTTGGAACTGCCGAAGACGCTGCGTGAGCTGGCGCGCCGGCTGGAGATTATTGGGCAGTTGTGCGACGGACTCGCCTTCGCGCACGGGCAGGGGGTCGTGCATCGCGACATCAAGCCGGGCAACGTGCGTGTGCTCGAAGACGGCACTGTCAAGCTGCTCGATTTTGGCATCGCGACCATCCATTCGTCGGACCGCCGTCCCGACACCGTGGGTGGGAGCGCCGGATACACGTCACCGGAAATGTTGGCCGCGGAACCGGTCGACGCGCGGTCCGACGTGTTCTCGGTCGGGGTGCTGACCTATGAACTGCTGACCGGCCGGCAACCGTTCACCGGCGATTCGGCCACGGCCATCGCCTATCAAGTTCTCCACGAGGACCCGCCGTCCGCTCGGTCGATCGTGCCCGAGTTACCAGAATCGATCGACGCGGTGCTCGACCGGGCCCTGGCCAAGAAACCGGAGGCGCGCTGGAGTACCGCGGGGGAACTGGGCGAGGCGGTCCGGGCCGTGGCGCGGGAGATTCAGGCCGTCGAATCCGCACGTCAGGCGAACGCCGGACCGACGCCGTCGATCGGGGGCTCAGGGACCGCGGGCAACCTCACGCTGGAGCCGGGCGGCAACGCGCACGTGAGCGCGGAGCTGGCTGATGCGCCGCTGGACCGAGCTGGACCCGGGCCATCGACCGCGTCTTCGCCCAAACGCGGTGTGGGCTTGATGGTGGCCGCCCTCGTGGTGGCGGCCGGAGTGGGCGGCTATTTCGCGTTTGGCACCGGGGGTGGCGACCGGCAACCGCTCGTCGCGACGGCTCAACAGAACAACGGCGCCGAGGGTGAGGCGCTCAGTGATCCTAGTGCCGCCGTGTCGGACATCGGGACGACAGCCGTCCCGGTCGTCGTGGCCTTGTCCGTTACCTCAAACCCGTCAGGCGCGGCGGTCAGTCTCGACGGGGACGACACCGGGGCCGTCACGCCCGCGTCGTTTCCGCTCGAAGAGCCATACCCACAGACGGTCGCGCTGAGTCTCGACGGGTATGAGGCGGCCAGCCAGGACCTGCCACCGGTCGACGGCGAGCCGGTCGCCGTCGCGTTCGAGCTGACCCGGGAGCCGACGTTCGGACGCGTGGTCCTGTCCGGGCCGTACGAGTTCGAGGTATGGCGCGGCAACGAGCGCCTACGATCGATGGCACCCGAGCACGACCTGACGCTCGCTACCGGGTCGGCCAGGTTGCGTATCCGCAATCCAGAGTATTTACTGGACCTACAATATTCGGTCGAGGTGCTCGACGGGGGTAGGGAGTCCGTGATCGCGCCCGCGCTCGGGTCGCTGACCGTTTTTTCGAATCCGGGCAGTTGCGAGATCTTCGTGGGGGATCAGAGCCTCGGTTATCTGCCCATTTCTCGGCGCGCCGCGGCGCCCGGAACCTACACGGTGGAGCGACGCTGCCCCAATGTGGGCGATAATAGTCAAAAGGACATCACCATTGGCTCGGATCGGGAAGCAACTGTCACGTTCGCTCCCGGCCAGCGCTGACGTCGAGAGCGACATGACAGACCAACCTCCGGCCGGCGTTGCCCGCCGGCGCCGCATCGCCGCGTTGTCGGCGGCGGTCCTGTTGGCCGTCGGCGTCCGGGTGGGTGGGGCGCAAGACGACCTCCCGGTCAGACAGTTCCAAACTGGACTCACGTGCGCCGCCGATGGTCGGTATGTCGAGGCCCTGGCCGACTTCGAGGCGGTGATCGCGTTGTATCCGTCGAGTTCAGTGGCGGACAACGCCCTGCTCGAGATCGCCCGCTATCACCTTGAGGTGACGCAATCCCTCGATCAGGCGGCCGAGTACGCGGGGCGCGTCATCGGTGACGCGACCTATGCGCAGGCAGACGCCGCCCCGGAGGCGCACGTGCTGCTGGCTCGGGTCGCGATGGCCCGGGGCTACACGGCCGAAAATCTCGACGCGGCGCTGGCCGGGCTGCAACGTGGGCTTGGCTTGTGGCCGGACGCGGCGGCCGTGCCGCAGTCGCTGTTTTTCATCGGCGAAACGCACCGCCATGCGGCTCGACTCGACGCGGCGCTCGACGCCTATGATCAGGTTGCCGCGGCGTACCCGGAGTCGGTGTGGGCCGCGCGCGCCAGCCTCGGCGCCGCGCTACTGAGAGCCCGCCGCGGCGACCCCGTGTCCGCAATGGCCGAGTTGCAGCGCGTCCGTGACCGGTGGCCCGAGAGTGCGGAGGCGGAGACGGCGCTGGAGCGAATCACGGTGCTCCACCGGCTGTACATACGGTCGCCCGAGCGAGCGTTTGGCCAGGATGGCGAGCCGTTCAGCACCCGGCGCTCGCCGAGAATCGAAGCGCTGGTTGTGGATGGCGAAGGGCGCGTGTTCTATGCTACCGAGTCTGGAGTGGGGGCGCTCGACCCACAGGCGTTGGCCGACGCGCCGTCCGGGGGGCGCCCCCGCGGCCTGCTGCTTGACCGACGCGGGAGGGTCACCGCAATCGTGGGTGGGAGTCTGACGGCACGCGATGAATCGCCGGTGCGCCTGAGTGTTCCGCAACCAGGGGAGAGACCGAAAGAGCTCCGCGACATCAATGCCGCCGGTGTGACCAGCGATGGCGACTGGTTGATCATGGATACGGACGAGCGCGAAATTCATCGGTTTGCGCCGACCGGTGCCTATCGAGGCATGTTCGTGCCAGTGCGAGCGAAGCGCCTCGCGGTAGGGCCTGACGACTATATTGCCGTCGTCGCTCGCGACAATTCGCTTCGGCTGTTCGCGCAGGGCCGGAGCGTGGGTGAGATCCCACGTCGAGGCCCCAACTACGAGATCGGCGACCCGGTCGATCTGGCGTTCGACGTCATCGGACACTTGTATGTGGCCGACGAAAAAGGGGTCTTCGTGTTCGGGTTGAATAGGGAACTCATGCTTCGTTTTCCGATGAGTGAGGGGATGCCCGGTGCGCCTCAAAAGATCACTGCGTTCGCCCTCGATCGGTTTGGCCGGCTCGTCGTGGCTGACGACGATGCCAAGCAGATCGTCCAGTATCGATAGGTCCAGGATGCCTCGTTCGATCAAGCCATATGCTGGACGCGCGCCGAGGAGTGGCGTGATCGCGGTCTTCGGACTGCTCGCGGCGCTCGTGTTTCCCCCCGGGGTGGCGGGTCAGGTGGACACGGCGCCAGTGCTGGAGAATGCCCGTCGGCTCATCGAGGCGTTCGACTTTGACCAGGTGGTGACCTTCCTGGATGAAGCCATCCAGACGATGACCACATCGCCGGACTCCGACCTCGACTCGTTGGCGCAAGCGTATGAGTTGCGAGCGCAGGCGCACTTCAACCTGGACCATCCGGACTTGGCCGAACTGGATTTCGAGCGGGTTCTCGAGGTCAGGGCTGACCATGGGCTGACGCCTGATTTGTCCCCTCGCATCGTCGAACTGTTCGAGGAGGTGAAAGCGCGTCTCCTCGGGGCGCTGTTGTTGTCGACGGCACAGCCCGGCACCGTCACCATTGACGGCCGTGCCTACGAGGTCGGAACCGAGGCCGTCATTCCGCTGATGCAGGGGCGACACGAGTTCGCCATTCGTCAGGCCGGGTACCGCGAGGATGTACGGAATATCGACATCATCCCCGGGGTGCCGACGATGCTCACCGTGAGCATGGAGCGGATCACCGGTACCCTCAGTGTCGTCACGATTCCCGGCGGCGTCCGCGTCCTCGTCGATGATGTCCCCCGAGGGATCACCGAGCCCGGCTCCGGGGCCGCGTCGGCGCCGCTCGTCGTCGACGGAATTGTCCCAGGCCGGCATCTGTTGCGTCTCGAGCGCGACTGTTTCGTGTCGTTCGATACCTCCTTCACGATGGCGAGCCCGCCTGACGACCAGAACTCGGCGCCGCTCGAGCTCGCACCCGCCGTGGCCACGGCGAGCGTCGGGACCATCGTCGGCGACGCCATGGTCTATCTGGACGGTGAGCCGTATGGACCGGCGCCCGCCGAGATGGCCGACCTGTGCGAGGGACCGCACGTGATCGAGGTACGCGGGCCGCGTGGACGTTTCGTGGACCGGCGGGTGTGGGCGGCCGGTGCCACGGCGGCCCTCGACGCTGACCTGCGGCCGGCCTTCGCACTGGTGGAGGTGGCCGGGAGTCCAGACCCGGCCGCAACCGCCGAGCTGACGACCCGAGTCGAGGAGGCGCTCGCCGCCACGACCGATGTGCGGCTTTTCTCGCCGACGACAGACGAGGTGGTCGCCGCCGCTGGCGACCCCCGCTTGGACGTCGCGCTGTCGAGTGATGACGCTACATTGACCCGGCGCCGCGATATGGCCGGGGCGTGGAGCGAACGGCTCAACACGCAGGGCGTGGCGTGGCTCGTGCCAGTGGCCGACCAGGCTGACACATACGATCTGTTCCTCCTGGCCTCCGCTAGCGGGCAGCCAGATGTCATCCGACTCGATATGGACGATGTCGGGTCTCGCGCCGCCGCGCAGCGCCAGCTGGACGCACCGCCGCCGCCGATCGTACGCACGACGCTACAAACCGTCGTTGTCGATGTGGCCGGGATCGATGGCGCGGCCGTCATCCAGGTCGATCCCGGAGGCGCGGGTGAGACCGCGGGGCTGGCGCCTGGCGATATCATCGTGGGCGCTGCCGGCGCACCGGTGACCTCGGTCTCTGGCCTCAGCGAGGGACTGGCCCGCGCCGAGCCGAACGCCGAGTTGGCACTGGACGTCCGCGGGCAGGACGGCGTGGTACGGTCCGCGTCGATCCTCGTCGGGCTCGAGCCGGACACAATCCCGCTGGCGGACCCGAATCTGCTCTACAACAAGATACTGCTCGACCTTGAGACTCGCGCCCTAGCTGAGCGCGGCGGGGTGACGGGCGCCGCTGCCAGCCTGAACCTCGCGATTGCGCACATGCGGCTGGGCAGTTGGGACCATGCCATGGTCGCCCTCGAAGCGACGTCACTTCCGGTCGGGCCTGGCGTGTCGGCGGCGACCGTGGACTACCTGTTGGCGCTCTGTCTGAGGGAGATCGGGGATATCGACGCGGCTGGCGCGGCGCTCCGTCGTGCGGCGGACGCCGATGGGGCCCTGTTGTCCGTCGGCGGGCCACCGATCGGGCCGCTCGCCGCGCGGGCATTGGATACCCTGCCCGGCGGATTCTGACCCTCCTCCTGTCGCCGGGCACTACACCGCGAATCGGTAACAACCGGGTGTGACGAGCAGCCGGTCCTGGCTCTCGAAAAACAAGCTGTCCGGCGAAAGGGTGCCGGCTCCTCTGAACTGCACCGTCCGGATCTTGTCGCCTTCTACGTCGTACACATAGGTGAACGGCAGCCAGAGCGACACCCAGAGATTCCCGGCCGGGTCGACTGCGGCGGCACGGACGGTCGGGGGAACGAGCGGTAGCTCGCGGCCGGATTCGTCGGCCAGCCGCGGCCAGGCGGTTGGCAACGCTCGGATCGTGGCGTCGAGCTCGGCCCCCTGGATGTGACGTTCGAACAAGAATCTCCCGTCTTCGTCATACTTCCGGAACAGCGGGAGCCCCGCGTGAAACACGAAGTAGAAACCGCCCGTCGGGTCGACGAGCGGGATCCCGCTGTTCAGCGCCAAGTGGAGGTCGCGGTCATCTTCGTGCCCGGTCGGCCGGAGTCGGCCGATCGTTCGATAGGGGCGCCCACCGAGCGTGAACTCGGTCATCAATCCGCCAGTGTGCGGCTGACTCGTCACGATCGAGTGACCGGTCCACCCGAGAGAGCTGACGCCGTTCAACGTGAGGCGGCCTTGGGTGATGCGCGGTGCGGCTCGACCCCGTAGCGAGAAACTAGACAGCAGGCTGCCGTCGAGTCCAAAGAGCTGCACCCGTGCTCGCCGGCGGGGCGCGTCGGCGACGAAGAAGCGGTCGCCAGCCAACGCGAACGCGCTGGGCCCGAGGAGGTTGCCCGCCTCAGGTCCGATCTGGACGAGCTCGGTGGCCTCCGAGCCAGAGGGCGCTACCCGGTAGACGCGGTGCCCCGCGCGGTCGAACACCAGATAGCTGCCGTCGGCCAGAGTCTGGCACGCGGCCAGTTCTCTGAAGAGCCCGACGACGTCCGCCGCCAGTCCACCGGTCGAATGTAGAACCTGGACCTCAAGCGCCCGGACCGACCATGCTGCGGTGGCCGCCAGCAGCATGGCGACGAGACAGGTTCGTCGCGACACCACGGGACGCTAGTATTCGGCGACGGCGATGATGGCCTGGAGCACATCATCCGTTTGGGGCAGGATCGCGTCTTCGAGATCTGGGTGATATGCCACCGGGCAATCGAGCGCGCCGACCCGTTTGACCGGGGCGTCCAGCTGGTCGAAGAGCTCATCGG
>CALBET010000402.1 GCA_937888665.1 uncultured Acidobacteriota bacterium | reverse complement strand
AGCGTAGCGCCTGCCGTCGCCCAGGAGATTCCGCATCCGACCGACTTCTTCGGCTTCGAGATCGGGACCGACGGCGAGATGGCTCGGTACCCACGGATTCTCGACTATCTCCAGCTGCTGGCGAATCGATCCGACCGTGTGGAGTACGAACGTCGGGGCACCACCACGCTGGGCAACCCATATGTGCTGGCCACCATCAGTTCGCCGGCCAACCTCGCGCGTCTGGACCGGCTGGTCGACATCAACCACCGGTTGAACGATCCTCGCGGGCTGTCGGAGACTGACGCCCTGGCGCTGGCCCGGGAAGGGGTACCGTTCTACTTCCTCTACGCGACGATCCACTCGACCGAGGTGGGCAACACCCAGACGCTCATCAAGATTGTGCACCGGCTGGCCACCGACGCGTCTCCTGAGATCGCCGAGATGCTGGACAACGTGGTGCTGCTGGTCGTCCCGTCCCAGAACCCGGACGGGCAGGTGCTCGTGATCGACCACTGGTACGACACGAAAGACACCGCGTTCGACCGGACGTATCCAGACCTCTATCACCACTACGCCGGCCACGACGACAATCGTGACTGGTTCATGTTCACCCAGACGGAAACCCGGCTCGCGCTGGACATCCACCGCGAACTCAAGCCGCAGGTGACCCACGACATGCACCAGATGGGGCCCAGCGGCGCCCGCATCTTTGTGCCTCCGTACAAGGACCCGCACGACCCGAACATCCATCCGCTGTTACTTGAAGGTCAAGGGCAAATCGGCATGGCGATGGCGAGCGCCCTGGTCTCGGAGGGGAAGGGCGGCGTGGTGTATGACGACTTGTACGACCTGTGGGCCCCCGCCCGCCAATACATGCTCTACCATGGGCAACCGCGCATCTTGACCGAGATCGCGAGCGCCCGGCTCGCGGACCCGTTCGTGAACCCGGCGGGCATCGAGGTGCCGCTGGGGCCGCAAGACGCGCGGGTCAACTTCCCGGTGCCGTACGACAAGGGGGTGTGGCGGCTGGGCGACATCGTCGACTACGGCTACACGGCAGTGTTCGCCGCGCTGGAACAGGTTTCCAAGAACCGCACCTCGTGGATGGAGAACTACTACAAGGTGCATCGAGACTGGGTGGCGCGGGACGAGGCGCCGTACGCCTTCGTGGTCAGCGCCGACCAGCGCGACCCGTTCGAAACCTATGAGCTGCTCGAACTGCTCCACGCGGCCGAGGTCAACATCGATCAGTCGCAACGCCCGTTCACCGCCGGTGACCGCCGCTATCCGGCCGGCTCGTGGGTGGTGCGGCTCGCCCAACCGGCCGGGGCGTTCGCGAAGACGATGCTCGAAACGCAGGTGTATCCGGACCTCCGGTATTACCCGGGCGGCCCGCCCATCCCGCCATATGACGTGACGGCGCAAACCCTGGGGCTGCTGATGGGGGTGGACGTCGACCAGATCGACCAGCCGCTGGAGGCGGACCTGGTGGACGCCAACCTGGTGCAGCTCTCCGAGATCACGCCGCGGCACACGCCTATGCCGGCGGCACCGGACTGGGCGTATTTGATTGGACCGGAATCCAACGCCGCCTTCCTCGCGGTCGCGCGGCTGCAACAGGCCGGGGTCACGCTGACGAGAGTGTCCGAATGGTTCAGGAATCTGGGGCGCGACCATGCGCCGGGCACCTGGGTGGTGCCACCCACGGACGACGCCACGCGTATCCTCCGGACGGTGGCCGACGAGACCGGACTGGTGATCACGGGAGCCGATGCGCCACCCGACGTCTCCGGATTCCGGTGGGACACGCCGACTCGCGTCGGACTCTGGCGCGCCGCCAACAACATGCCGGGCGGATGGATGCGGTGGTTGTTCGAACAGTACGAGCTGGGTCACACCGAAATCTCCTCGCTCGACTTCGCGGGCGACCTGTCAGCCAAGTACGACGTCATCGTGCTGCCGTCGGGGACGACGCGCAGCCGCATCGTCTCCGGCCTCGATTCGCGGCGACACGGCGAGACGTGGCGCTGGGCGTTCGGCGTCGGTGACGCCGGATGGCGCAAACTGGCCGACTGGGTGCGGGACGGCGGCACGCTCGTGGCCCTGGGCAGCTCGGTGAGCACGGCGCGCGAGCTGCTGGATCTGCCGATTGAACCGGTGCTGCCCCTGGGCGGACGCCGACTACCGCCGCCACGGCGGCGACGCGGAGGCGACGACGCCACCGAGGCACTGCGCAACGCGTTTGAGAGTCCGGCGCAGTTGCTGGCCGCACTGCGTGACCGCGTTGTGGAGCCGTCCTCGCTGTTCTATTCCCCGGGTTCGCTCCTGAAACAGGAGTTCAACCCGACCCACCCGGTGGCGTTCGGCATGCCGGAACGCTGGCCAGTGTTCTTCCGCTTCGATCAGGCCTACCGACTGACGCCCAGCTTCGACATCCTGGCCGAAACGGTGTCGCGGTATCCCGACGAGGCGGACATGGTAGCCAGCGGCTGGCTGCTCGGGGACGAACTGCTGCGTAACCAGGCCAATGTGGTGGCGTTCGCGGTCGGGCGGGGCTCCGTCGTCACGCTCGGGAGCCAGATCGCGTTCCGCGCCCAGACGCGAGCCACCTTCAAGCTCCTGTTCAACGCCATCTTCCAGGGGCCCGCCGACGCGGTCGGTCCGGCCGAGCTCGCCCGCCTGCACTAAGGACCGCTCAGGAATAACTTGACCATTCTGACCGCCGATGCATCCCGGCCGCCGGCGTTGTTCGTCGCTTACATGCACCCGGCATGCGCGCTCCTCACGCCTTGCCGCCCGGGCGCCTCGACACCCACAATGGTCAAGTTATTCCTGAGCGGGTCCTAACCGGACGACACGCGACACCACCAGGCAGGAATCACAGGGTGCCCACGCCGCTCACACCGCGAGACACGTACGAACGGCGGCTGGCCGGGCGGCGCCTCGACGCGGCGGCCCTGGGACGAAAATCCGACCAGGTCAGCCACGCCCGGCTCGGTACCTTCCTGGCGGGGGCGGTGCTCACGTGGGGCGTGGTGTACGGGGGATGGATGTCCGTCTGGTGGCTCGCCGCGCCGGTCGCGGTGTTCATCGGTCTCGTCGTGGCGCACGACCGGGTCCTGCTGGCGCGCGACCGGCTCGACCGAGCGGTGGCCTGGTACGAACACGGGCTGGCGCGCCTGGACGACCGGTGGTCCGGCATCGGCCCGACCGGCGACCAGTTCGCCGACCCCGATCATCTGTTCAGTCAAGACCTGGACCTGTTCGGCACCGGGTCTCTGTTCCAATTGTTGAACACGGCGCAATCCCGAACGGGTGAATCAACCCTCGCCGCCTGGCTCCAGACGCCCGGTGACCGGCAGACGGTCCACGACCGGCAAAACGCGGTCCGCGACCTGCAGCCTCGAGTCGACATGCGCGAGCAGTTGGCCGCCACCGGTGCCGACATGCGTGCGGCCGTACATCCCGACGCGCTGATCCGCTGGGCGGCAGCAGCTCCGGTGCTCAGCGGGCGATGGCCACAGGTCGTCGCGGTGGTGCTCAGCACCGTGACGCTGCTTGCTTTCGTTGCGTGGAATCAGGGCGCGACCATCGCCCTGCCGACACTCACGCTGCTCGCCTTGGTAATCTTCGTCCGTCAGTTCGCGACCCGCAACCACGCGGTGCTACATGCCGCCGATGCGCCCGCCAGAGAGCTGGTGGTCGTGGGAGCGGTCTGCCGGGTCGTACGCGCGGAGCAGGTCACGTCGCCGCGACTGTCCGCCATCCGAGACTCACTGACCACGCCCGAAGCAGAGATTCCGGACTCGGTCCGTCAGTTGCAGCGGTTGCTCGAGCGGCACGACTGGGCCCACAATTTCATGTTCGCGCCGATCGCGATGTTCCTGGCCTGGCAGCTGCACCTTGCGTTCGCGGTCGAGCGCTGGCGGGCGCGCCACGGCGCCGATGTCTCGCAGTGGCTTGACGGTATCGGCGAGTTCGAAGCGCTGTCGGCCCTGAGCGCCTACGCCTACGAACACCCGACGGATGTGTTCCCGGCGGTGGTCGACGTCGCGGGGCCACCG
>CALBET010000401.1 GCA_937888665.1 uncultured Acidobacteriota bacterium | reverse complement strand
GATGCGTTGCGAAACGCCGGAGTGGACCGCGTGTTCCGCGATCAGGGCGTCTCCGGTTCGACGTCGGCCAGGCCGGGCCTCGACCGGTGTCTTGATCATCTCCGTGAAGGCGACGTTCTCACGGTCTGGAAGTTGGATCGGCTCGGCCGGAACACCCAACACGTCCTGACCGTCGTCGATGACCTCATGTCGCGAGGCATCGGGTTCCGCAGCATCACCGAGGGCCTGCACACCGAGGGGGCCATGGGTAAGGCGATGCTCACCATCATGGCGGCCTTCGCCCAACTGGAACGCGACACGATGATTGAGCGAACACGTGCCGGACTCGCTGCTGCCGCCGCCAATGGGCGCAAAGGCGGACGTCCACGCAAGGTCGACGACGCCGCTGCCGCTAAGGCGCGTCAGCTCAGAGAAAAGGGCATCGCGGCCACCGACATCGCGAAGATGCTGGGTGTCTCCCGTGCCACCGTGTACCGGTACTTTGCGGAGGGCGTATCGATCCCCGTCTGAGGCTATTTCCACCACGTTGAGTTCGGAGGGCACCACCGGCGCTCTCGTCCCATTCCAACTGGTGGTGAGCTTCGTTCGGGCGTTAGATCTAAGCGACGACCCCCCGGGTCCCACGAATTGAGTGACTCAACAATGAGTCGCATGAATAGTGCTGTCAATCAACGTAACTCCCTACGATCTCTGTATCGTTCGGCGGACGGCCTGTTCCAGCCGAGCGGAGTCCACGCGTCGTCGGTCAGCCCGATCGCGTCATCCGCATGCACATTCACGGTCACATTGCCGCCAAGCCAAGGAACCTGCTGCCGGAGCGCTCGACCGCTGCGGACCTCCCAGCCGGCGACGACAACCGGCTCGCCAGCTTCGAGCCTGTCGGAGAGCTTGTGCTGTGGTACGCGACCAAACCGTCCATTTCCGCGTCGGCCTGTCGGTGGGTTGTGCGAAGGTGGATAGAAAGTTAGCCAGATCAACCCAAAGGGGGATCGGACATGAGACGTGTGATTACGCCTCTGATCGGAGCGGTGATTTCCGCTGTTGCTTTGGCCGGCACGGCGAATGCGATCCCAGAACAAGGCACACCCGAATTCGACACCTACATGCAGGCCCTGCAGCGCAACGGATTCAACCTGAACCCCGACACCGCGTGGCGCGTTGCTCACCAGGCTTGCGAAGGCGGCATTCCGGGGTTCATCGGATATGAGCTGATTGCCCAAGGTGTTGTCGGCCCCGGAGCCCAACAGCGGTTGATGAACGTGGCGATGCAGTACGCCTGTCCCGTGCAGTAACCGAACCAAACAGTGCCGATGCTCCTAGGCCCAGGACAGTGCATCTTGTCGAGAATATCCGCCATGGTGGCCGGTAAGTGTTGAGGACGATCGCGCAGACTGGCGGATATACACAGGGGGCCACGATGCGATTGCTAACCTGGAACATACAAGGCGGTGGCGGCAGGCGAATCCCGTCAATCGTCGGTGAGATTGCACAGTTGCAACCGGATGTCGTCGGCCTCACCGAAGTTACGTTCAAGAACCTGCAGGTCCTTCGCCTCTCTCTGGTCGACCGGGGATTTGAACACATCGCCACCACCTGCTCGGCAGGGAACATCAATAGTGTCCTCGTCGCGTCCAAGTTGCCCTTCAAGGTCGTCGACGACCCCGTCGGCCAAGACCAAGAGCGCTGGCTAACGATCGAGTTCGAAGGCTCGAACATCAAGGTGCTGTGCGTTCACATACCGGGCGGCACCGACAACAAGTTCGCCGCAGATGGCGTTGGAATATCAGGCAAGAAGCGCAAGGAATTGATGTGGGACGAAGTGATTCGGTTTGCCAGACAACATCGCGGGGACAAGGCAATCCTCTTGGGAGACTTCAACACTGGGCTTCCGGAAGACGCGCAGGGCACTCCCTTTGCGCTCTCGGACTATATGCGCTTGTTGCGGCTGGAAAAGTACGTTGACACGTGGCGCCAACTCAACCCCCATGCGCGAGAATTCACCTGGTATACGAAACGCAAGAACAAGGGCACCGGTGTCTCGGAGGACTACAACGGCTTCCGCCTCGACTACGTCTTCGTGTCGCCTGCACTGCGTGACGAAATCGTCGACGTCCGACACGTTCACGAGGTCCGAACAAACGGAATCTCCGATCACGCGATCGTCCTTGTTGATCTATCCGCAATAGCCGGAGCCGACCGCATGCCCAAAACGCTTCAGGCCACGGGATCAATGCCGAACCATGAGCACACCGGATCCGCGACTTACGGAGGAACCGAGGTGCCCAATCCCGACCCGTCGCTCGACTCCCTCGTCGCAGCGTTGACAAAGGCCCGGATAGCGGCGGGCAATCATGAGTTCATCCGAAGGTTTACTAGCGAGATCGGCATCACGTCATACCGCGTTGTCGACAGGCCCGACAAGCCGTATGTCGTCGCATCGAGGCGCGACGGTAAACGCGATCTGCACATTTTCTACGGGTACACGACCGGGTTCACGTCTGAAAAAGAGCTCGTCCGCCTGTTTGGTGCTGGGGCGGGCAGCAATGTCAATTCGCCGAAGGGCACCTGGTGGGTGGAACATCCTGTCAATCGGGTCCGCCCCAGCAGCAAGCCTTCCCGCGACGTGCGGCGCGGAGACGCGATCGACGATCGGTCGACCAAGACTTCGCCCGCCCCGAACCAGCCGACCCAGATGTGTGATGTTGAGCCTGACCAAAGGCCGGAACCGGTGCAGCCGGTGCCCGACCCACAAGCTGACCGCGCCTCAAAAGACGCTGCCGAAGACTACTACGACGACGTTCAAGTCGACGGTGATCATCACCCTGCTGCCGACCAATACCTGATCAGCACCGAGTACCCCTTTGCGGCCCGATACCTGAGCAGCACCGAGGTCGCCCGATATCTCGGGCTAGCGGGAGTGAAGTCGCTCTCGAGGATGAAACTGCCTTCACCCGATGCCATTGTGGGCGGCATCAAGGGCTGGCGCCTCAGCACGATCGAAAAGTGGAATGAAACCCGTCCCGGCAGGGGGCGATGGGGTCGGAGTGGACGTGCCCAGTAGGTTGTCGGGGCTTTCGTCGGACACGGATAGCTGAGTGTGGTCGGACGAAACGCAATCCAAGCCGACCGCGTTCAGCATTGCGACTTTGGACGGGGTCGAATGTTGCGTGCCGCCAGCGCGTCGCAGACCGGCCGAGGACACGCGGGAATTCACCGAACCCGGCTTCCGCCGGCTTTCACGGTTGCGCCCACCCTCGACACTGCACAGCGATGGGGTCACAGGCGACTGGACCGTTGGTCCAGCCGCCGTAGTACCCGGGTGTATTCCAGGTCGGCATGAGTTGGCCGTTCCATGGGGCAGGTTTGCACCCGCTTTGGTTCATGACCCCGGTGCATACGTTGTCTGCGACCGCGTTCGGTGCTGCCACAACGCCCGCTAGGACTGCGAGGATCAGGCCAGCAATGGCTGTGCATCGTTTCATCATCTTGCCTCTCAAACCATTTGACGTTGAAGCCCGCCCAGCGGGTTACCCGAGGACGGTTGTTGGGATAGGTAGCTGCAGCGCACTGTCGGGTCGTTGGCGAAGGCCCCGGCGGCGGCGATTGCGGCGTTGAGCGCTGCGGCCGGAGTATCTGCGGCGGTACCGTACGGGCGGTTGAGTGGCTGGTTGGTATTCCATGCGACAGCAACGCAATTGGGGCCCGATGCCAGGATGCGGCAGTTGTTGGCGTTCTGCAGCGCGGTGCACTGTCGAAGTGCCGTCGTCTCGGCGGCCTGCTGGTTGAAGTTGGTGTTCCAATCCAGGGACTCCCGTGATGACGAATTCGCTACAGCAACCCAGCCGTAGCCCGCGCGGGCCGACGCGGCGGGGTCAATTGCCAACGCCGGCGCAGCCATCGCCGTCACGATGCCGACTGACGCAACAGTCTGGACTAGCACTGCACCCTCCTCACAATCGGCGTCTAGCGCAACGAACCCGGGACGAGCGTGCACTGCCTGTTTCCGGCCATGCTCACATCACCCACCGACAGAAATTGACCGTCGCCGCTGGGCACTAGGATTGGCGAGGCCACAAACGGACGACCGCTGAGCACTTGGCCCGCCGTCCCGACAACTGAAACGACCACCGCACTAACACGTCCCGGCATGTCCGGACACGCTGCGATTCTTGCCCGCAGGACTTGGGCCATAGCGACGACGGACGATTCAGCGGTTGGTGCGGAAAGAACACCAAAGGAATGCAGGCCCTCGCCGCACGGCTGCACGACGCCGCTGAGGACCAAGGAGGTGTGCAGACGCTCGCCGGGATCGAAGCCCGCTACGGCGACGATGTCGCCGCGATCGTCCGCGAATGCAGCGGCACCTTCGATGCAGCGCCTGCCGGGAGCTGTGGGATTCGCTCAAGGCCGAGCGTCAGGAACTGCTCAAGAAGGACTTGCGCGTTCACCACTTCGACAACCAGGACCCATTCGAGGCCCTCGTCGATTACGCGCAGGAGACGGTGTGGGCCGTGTCGGCGGAGACCAAGCGAGGGGACACCTCGAATCCGAAGCGAGAACGAGCAGGCAAAAAGAAGCCGAGTTCGAGTGTGTGGACGGTGAGTGGTGGATTACCTACGCTGGGTAAGGGCCAGTGAGGCGCAGGCCGTGATGGCCACGGACACCTGTGCCGCGATGCCCTGGGGTGACCCCGAACGGGGCAATAATGATCGAACGGGGCAATAATGATTAGGTCAGCGCTTGGTGGCCGAGGCATGCACTCCTGCTGCGTATCTATTCCGTAGCGCCGCAAGCGAGGGCGCAGGGGTTAGTACCGCGGCCTCGGCCACTTGCAGGTCCGTCAGCTTGACGGGATCGACGTATCCGGCCGGCGTCCATCGATGCAGGGCACCAGACCATTTGAGCCGGTAGTCGCCCTCGCCGAGGGCAACATATGCACCGTCAGGTAGTGACGCGATCGCAGAGCGTGCGTGGGCGGCACTGCGCGCGGCGTTAAGCAGTACGTCGAGTTTCGCGGCACCGGAAACATCGATGTCGGTCTTCACTGCTGCGAGGTAGGCCTGGTACCGATCGCGCCGGCATGTGTTACACGGACGGTGCCCCGCCGCTAAAGCTACTGCCTCGTCGAGGAAGAACAATTTGGTGTACTTCCTTGGTTCCTTCAGATCTCGCTTGAAGTGGAGATCGCAGACCAGCCAGCGCGGGGGACTGGTTCGGTTGCCCATGAACATTCCGCGTTCACGGGTCGCGAAAACTTCGCCGTTCGGTGCAACTCGGTTGCACTGCGGAACATGGGATTCGGAGTGAACCATGTTGTTAGGCAAGGCGCGAGCACTATCGGATGCCCGGACCGTTGCGACTGGCGTCGGAGGGTTGCGAACCGGGCGTTGGAGAATGCCGGTATCACCGTTCTTGGCGGTGAATGCATCTTGAAAGTAGTCCATCAACCTGTAACGGGCTGCGACCAGGTCGGCGAATCTGAAGAAAGGTCTTGTCCTCCACTGTGTTGCACCCGGCCCGCTTGGGCGCAAGGTGAAGCTGACACGACGCCAATCAACCACAACCGATTGTCCTTCGTCGATTTCCCGCACAATTCCTAGCGCGTGTACCTTCCCTTGTTCGGTGTCGGGCTCCCACGTCCCCAGCACGATGCCATCGAGTGGGTGCATCTTGACGGTCAACTCCGCTGGAGACGTCAGCACAGTAGATTCCAGGATGCGGTTTGGGTCGGCGCCGTGGCCGGGCTCGAGACGCCAGAACCTGTTGTTGACGATTTTCACGATTACCTCCCTGTTCTTCTGCAGCTACCCTCAGACTACGAAGTGTTTGTTCGCGCATCCTGGATGGCGCAGCCCTAGAGTCGGCCGGTGACGTCGGAATGCATCCCACTTCGTCGGGCAGTCTCAATCCCGCGGCCGATCGGCTTCGTTTCATCCGGATCCATCGTGTCGGGCTTGTTGTATCTGGTTCTTGATTTCTCGGTAGGCCTGGACGCGGGCCATCACGGCATCGGCCGCCGAGTCCGTCGGCGCGGTCTTTGGGGTGGCCTCAATTCCATAAAGCATTGCGCTCAGCGTGGCGTGTAACTCCTCGCGCTGTTCGGCAGTTCGCGCATCCTGACGTTCGCTGCGCAGCGATTCGTCGACGAGGCGCGCTTCGGTCGCGCACTTCTCGATCAGCGCTACCCGTTCGACAGCAGCACGTTCCAGTTTAGCGATGGTGGCCTTTGCCTCGGCGAGGATCTTGCGGTCATCAACGCTGGGCTTGTCCAGGGTGGACAGCTCTTTGGCGACTTTGCGCAGAGCGTGTGCTTTCTGGAAGCTGTCAGTGATTCCTTGGATATCGGAGGTGAAGTCGACATCGCCGAGCCACCCTGCGCGAGCGGCTTCCGATTCGACTACGCGCGTCACGGCAGCCTGTGCGGAGTCGACGAGCGCGGCGTTCTTGCTGCCGAGTGTCGTGATGCGTCGGCGTTGTTCTCTGCGGGCTCGCTGTTCTCGATCTCGCTCTGCGGCGGCTGCTTGCTCCGCTTGCTCTATGCGGGCCCGCTCCTCGGCCTCTGCTCGGTGTTTATCGTAGGCAGCGACTGCCTTAACGATGGCAGTGACAAGAACCGCAACAGCGGCGAAAATCCCTAAGGCAATCCAAACCTCTTTCGGAATGATCGCGACAAGCACCACGATGAAGACGATGAAACCGCCAACAACGTTGGCGCACCCGTCGTTGGAGTCCCCCTTCGCCATATCGGTTTACCTCTCGCTGTGTCGCCCGATTACTCGCATCAGTCCCGGTCGGGTTGCCAAATGCTAGCCAGGCCTACCGACAACCTTTGACCTCATCTCGCAGACAGGAACGGATCGCCAAGATCCACATCTCGCGAAAACAGGGTTGATCGGAAACTCTGCGGTCCCGGCTTCTTCGCGCACGGTGGGGCAGCCGCCCAGAATCCTCAGGCTCGGCAAGTAACCCAGTCCCGGTCAATAAACCTCATGGATGGCTTGCGCGAGGTCGTCACGTTCCCGAAAGGTGAACACGACCGGTTCGTCCTCGACCCGGAACGAGCCGTATCGGAGGGCCTCTTCTAGTTTCGCTAGTCGGTTGATGATGCCGTCGATGAAGTTATCGAACGCCGCGAGGAGTTC
>CALBET010000400.1 GCA_937888665.1 uncultured Acidobacteriota bacterium | reverse complement strand
ACCCTTGCCGTTGACCGCCGGTTCGGCGGTGTACATACGCAGTTCGAAGCAGCGCGAGTCGGCCGCGACGTTGCGCGAGAGTGTGGAAGGGAGATCTCCGGCGGGACCGCACGGCCCGTCTTCCTGGGCGCTCGCCACTCCAGTAAACCCCAGGCTGCCAAGACTGACCACGAGGGCGACAATTGCTTGTTTCACGTGACTGCTCCTTTGTGTGTGATGCATGGGATCCCGCTCCACGTTGGCCTTGGGGATCAGTGGATCATACGACCAAAGCGCTTCCAGCGCCCACGGCGTGCGCTCGGCCGCCGTCACCCCAGTAGTCCTCTGTGTGCCAGTAGCCGACGACTGTCCTCGACCCCATTGACGCGGTGCGCGTCGAGCCCGGCGGCGAGGGCACCCTCGACGTTGAGGAGGTTGTCGTCCAAGAAGAGCACCTCCACGGGACGACACGCGAGTGTCTCGACGACATGGTCGAAGATGGCGCGATCCGGTTTGACGAGGCCGAGCTCGTGCGAGAGGAAGGGGCGTTCGAAGAGTTCGCGAACGACCTCATGGCCCGCCTGCTCGTTCCAGTGCATCTCGTTGGTATTGCTGAGACAGCCGGCCGTGACGTCGCGCGCCAACCCGTGGACCAGCTCGGCGGCCCCGGGCATGAGTCCCTTGGGCCAGTCGCGGAACCGGCCCAGAAACTCGTCGGGTGACAGCGGTAGGCCATGCTCTTCGACCATGCCTACGGCGAAATCATCGCGCGTGCAGCGTCCTCGTTCGTATCGCCGGACCCACGGCGAGTTCAGCCACCGGCTCCAGATGTCCTCGTTGTCTGTCACGCCGATCAGTGCGCCAAATTCCGCGACGCCGCCGAGTTCGACGAGGACGCCGCCGAGATCGAACAACACGAAGCGAGTCTCGGGAGCCACGGCTGATTATGTCACTGGCCGTACAGCAACGGACCCTGTCCTCCGGGGGAGGGCAGGGTTCATGGGCTGGCAGGGCCCCTCACCGTCGCGGTGTCTTAGCTGGGCACCACGTCGACAGCCTTCTTGAAGAGCTTGCCGGCCCTTCAGGCGGAACCGCGCACGGTGTGGAGTCCCGCCGAAGGGAGCTGGGCTTCCGCGCAAGACTGGTTTCCCGGCGGCGATCGCGTGGTCGCGGCTGTCACCGATTCCGCCGGCACTCATGCCATCGTCACCGTGTCGACGGTCGATGGCCGGGTGCGACCGGTCCGCTCGGTCGAATGGGGGAGACCTCCTCAGGTTCGCGTGTCGCCCGACGGCCGCTACCTGGCCTACAGCCGATCGGCGTCACGGGAGGTTCCGCAGCAGGACATCTTCCTCGTGGCGGTCGACGGCTCATCGGAGTCCGTGCTCGTCCAACACGACGCCAATGACGAGGTCGTGGCGTGGAGCCCAGGCGGCACGCATCTGCTGTTCAACAGCGACCGGAGCGGTCAGCCCGGACTGTGGGCGCAGCGCCTCGATCATGCGGAGCCTGCGGGCGAGCCGGATCTGCTCGTTTCGAACGTCGATGTCGCTGGGGGCATGGGTGTCACCCGTGACGGGACACTCCACTATCCGGTCAGGGTCACACGTCGCCGCCTGAAGATCGCAGAATCGACATGCAGACCGGCAGGCTGCTGCGCCAACCGGTCAACGTGACCGATCGATTCGTCGGCAGCAACAACGTGGGCAGGTTCTCGCCCGACGGCGAGTTGCTGGCCTACGTCTCGGACCGCCGGGGATGGAGGCAGCAGGCGGTCGTCATCCGATCACTCAAGACGGGCGAGGAGCGGGAGCTCGCTCACGAGCTGCAGCGTGTCCGCGGTCCGAGCTGGCGACCCGACGGCGCGAGCCTCCTGGTCCGGGGCCTCGACGATCGGGGTCGTGACGGCTACTTCGATCTCGACGTGTCAACCGGCCAGACTCGGCCTCTCACCGACATTCCTGACCCGGGTGCTTGGGGACTGACATTCACGCCGGACGGAACGCAGATTCTGTATCGCGGCGACCGTGAAGACCGGCAGTCGCTGTTCTCTTACAGCGTCGCCGACGGCTCCGTCCACGCCCTTCCGGGCGTTTTCCCAGGAGGCCGGTTCAGCCTGTCCCCAGACGGACAGTGGATCGGCGGATTGCAGCGCCGCTCGAATGCAGCGGGACTTCCACCACGGGCTGCT
>CALBET010000399.1 GCA_937888665.1 uncultured Acidobacteriota bacterium | reverse complement strand
CGAATTTCCAGGTAGCCGACTACCTGCTCTCGACCCACCTCCTTGCCAAAGGATTAAGAACACCGGCAGAGCGCCGGCGAGTTCAGCTCACGAGGGAGGGAATCCGTGAAGAAGGCGAAGGTGAATGTGATTGACGCCGGCTTCGGCGGGTACGCGGCTCACGGTAGAAGCCATCGCCGAGGTGGCCTGGAACGGGCACGCCGATTGGTTGCCGTTGACATCGAGAACCTGGTCGGAGGTGCCTGCCTACACCGTCGGCAGGTCGACTGGGCCAGATCAGTGCTCACGGGGACGTTGTCGCTGGCGGAGCACGACCTCGTAGTGGTGGGCCTAAGCCATATCGGCTTGCTTAACGTCGGATGTAATTGGAAGCGGATTCGCTACGTCGTGCGCTCCGGGCCCGACGGCGCCGACTTGGCTCTGCTCGATGTGCTCGCTGAGGACATCGGCGCCCGGTTCGACCGGGTTGTGATCGCGTCGGGAGACGGAGCCTTCACAGATGCTGCGAAGGCCTTGGTCAGAGCCGGAGTCGAGACGACGGTTCTTTCCCGTCCTGGTGCGCTTGCGTCGTCTCTTCGCACCGCCGCGTCGCAAGTGCTGTACATCCCCGAACCTCCGACCGATGCCGACATGAACTCGGGCGGACCTACGGTCCACACGCGCCCAGCGGGCCGTGTCGCCTCAGGCGCGCTTGACTGGAATATCGAATCCCTCACTGCGCGAACGCAGTACATGCGCAGGCGGGCGAATCCTTTGCGGTCGAGACGGGGGCCGCGCGGGGAATCCAGAACCCAGTCCGCTCCACTCCGGCGTAGGTCGGTGGCAGCATGACCGCCGAACGCGCAGCAACCCTTCCGACCCGACGCTCTGCGGTAAACAGGCATCGCCCCGCCGCCCGGCCGGCTACCCGCGAGGCCGATGCTGCCGGGGTCCTCGTTTCCGATACCTTCGCGGCTGAAGCGGCCCGGGCCCTTCGAGTGGCGCTAGCCCCGAACGCGGAGTTTCGGGAGGGCTCTTGCGATATCCCATCGCACAGTGACAAATACCGGTCCAAACCCGACCGCTCTGGCGACGGCCTGGGCTGCGAGTGCTGATGGTCGGAACGACCCGACCACCAACGGCTGTATTGGATTAGTTCGATCTGAAGGGACTCGGTCAATGTCATTCATAGACAAGGCCAAAGACGCCATCAGCGAGACCATCGACCAAGTCGGGACCTACGTCGACCCGGCCGGTGACTTTGAATGTACGAATGGGAGAGGAACACTCAAGATGGAATTTCCGTGGGCCAATGTCTATCCATTCCTGGTCAACAACCGAACGGTCGTCCGAGGAATTCTGGGCCCTGTCGTTGCGACCCAAGGAAGCGGCCCCTACACAGAACGTGCCTTTGACCACTTCCTTGCCAGCTGCGGCATCGAACTGCGCACAATCTCGGGTAACGAAGCGCCGGATGTCGTTGTCCTCGGCGACCACGATTGGAGCGAGTCGGACCTCGACGAGTTGCGAGAGGATTGCTTCGGTGACATCCGCGTCTACTCGCAAGAGATGGTCGTGGCATCAATGGCTATCGGGGCGGACATCTTTGACTTCGACGACGAAGGCGACCCGATCTTCGACTTCATCGTGGGTCATCCGGCACTCGAGTACTTCCATAAAGATGGGGTGATCATTCCGGGACTCGCGACGGACGGCGAAGATGAGGAGCCGGAAGAAGACGACCCGGAGGCTGTCGAAACCCTGTCCGTCGAATTTGATGTTGACGGCGAATGGCCCGAAGTAGGCCCACTCGGTGAGTTGGGATACCGCGTCGGAAAGGTCAGGGGCCTGGCTCGCAACCAGAGGCGCGAAATTCTGTTCCGGTGCTTCAGGATTCAGCTGATCCCCACCTCAGATTGGACGACGGAGTACGTCAGCGACTGGGGTCCAAGGTGCACCGAGCGCAGGTGGGAAAGAATGTGCCGGGCACTGAAGTGGTCGATAACCAAAGCGGAGAGGACGACTGGACGGGATATGTCGGTCGCAATCGCAGACTGGGAGGAGGACCTCCAATTCCTGTTGGAAAGCAGAGCGAATTGGTTGACACACGTCCACTAGCAACTGAAAGACCGCTCGTATTCGACGAGGCGGATTCGACCAACAGAAGGGTCCTTTACTTCATGTCCGGCGTCACCCTGCAGAGTGCCCGCTTCCGCAACCAACTCGGTCCGGTCATTTGGCTGGACGTCGAGAAGCGTACGGCCGACACCGAGCCGGCACTGACCTCTGTCCACTGGTCCGACGGCTTGACGACCTATGTCCACGATCTGATCCTCGGCGAGTCGGCGAAAGCGTGGAAGTTGGAGTTCCAATCTTGGCCACAGCTGGCGGCAGGGATCGTCCGCGGCGCGATCGCGACGAACAGCCTCATCGGCGGCTACACCATCTTCGAACGTGACCTGCTGATGGCCGCGTGCCCGGAGGACGCCGAGTGGATCAAGGCCAACTACCTCAACGCCAACGCCGCGCGGTGGTTCAAGAAACATCGGCCTGAGCTTCACGGAGAGGCCCTTCGCCCGGCTGGGAAGTGGGGCAAGCCGGGGCTGAAGGATTTCCTCATGCAACCGGAGGTCGGCTATCCGTATCCCAAGTACCTGCTTGACGTGCATCCGGGGTCGATCCTCGGCCGCCTACGCGACCTTCTCGACAAACGTGAAGGGGTGCATCGCGAACTCACAAAAGCGGCCAAGCGCGATTGGAGAAACCTCATCGAGTACAACCGCCAAGACGTACTCGGCATGATCCATCTTGTTGAGTACGTGCGCCGCGAAAGCACGGCGCAGGAGCCGGGAGGGAACGCGATGAAACAGGCGCAACAATGACTTTGACCGGCTGGATGGCTACTCACGGGAAGAGGCGCCTGCCCGGCGAATCAGTCCAGCCGTAGTGCTTACGACGGCACTCCGCACGGCTGGTGGCCAGCGGCCAGGGCCACGGTTTCGTCGAGAAAGAACAATTGGGGGGTAGCGCTTGGGATGCACGGTGCTAATCGGATCTTCCGTGCGGTCGATACCGATGAGGCCGATCCGCACGTTGCTCGGTCACTGCGCCTCTGCGTCGATCTCGTAGACCGATACGTGCCCGAGGATGACGCCGTTGTCCTCAACGTAGCGGTCCCACAGCTCGAGCAGGTCGGCCAGATTGTCGGGTCGGGAGGCGGCCAAGTCGTGGAGCTCGCCGGGATCACGTGAGAGGTCATAGAGCTGCCAGGTACCCGGGCCGTACGGCGCGGGCAGGTAAAGCGCTTTCCAATCACCCTGGCGAATAGCGCGG
>CALBET010000398.1 GCA_937888665.1 uncultured Acidobacteriota bacterium | reverse complement strand
AGTACTGTCCGAACGCCTCTTTCACGGCGCCGAGGTCGGTGGTGGTCTCCACCGTTGTGCGCGGTCTGCTCGCGAACAGAATCAACGCGACCTCGCTACCTTCGGGCAACGCATCCACAAACTTGGGCAACCCGTTTCGCAGATGAGGCAAGTAACCAGCCACCCGGGTTGTGTCCTCAAGAAGAATGACGAGACGCAGCGGCCATTCCACCAGCTCAGCATCGATGATCCGCCCGAGCGTACCGCCCTGGTCGACGACGAAGTCTCCACGGGCAAGGTCAGTGACCGGTGTGCCATCTTCCGCCTGCACGAACACATCAAGCCAGAGGCCGGTGCGCATCTGCGCGCCAACGTCCGGTGCAGTGACCACCAGGAGGATGACCGCCAGCGTCGCGACCACACTGGGGCGACCATACCGGGCGTTCACGAGTCCTCGTCTCCGTCAAGGGTGTGGAAGTTCGCGCCCCAGGCTCCGATGAGCATGAACCGGACCTGCTGGGCGTGCAGCGCCGCGACGAACGCCGCGAACGACGGCCCGGCACCCGGGCGCGGGTCAGTCACATCGACATTGTATGGCGACCGTTCGATGCCCTCGGCGGCCAGCGCGACCGCCGTCGGACCAACGGGTCTCGATTTACGAGCTAGCAGCCCGTGGTGGAAGTCCCGCTGCATTCGAGCGGCGCTGTCGGCCAAATCGCGTGTTGGCTAGTTCGTACATGGGCCGACCAGATGCGCGAACGTGTGTGATACCCAGCCCGCTTCGGTCGGAATAGCTTTCCCCACCGTCGACCACGATAAGTTCGAGGGTCTCGCCATCGATCTCCGCGAGAAAGTCGTCGGGGAGCAGGCATGTATCGAATCCATCCGGGGCGGCGACCACCGCGGAAAGTGGAAACGTTTTCGGCGCCGCGTCATTCACGGTGTCGGGCTCCTTCCTCGCGGAGCGGCCGCAGGGGGTTCGGGGCGCAGCCCCGTCTCAAAAACGAAACAGCCGATTCGTCTTGACCACGAATCCGCGATTGCGCAGGGCGGTGCCGCGTACCGGCCCGGGCGAGTACTCCCAGCGCAGCCGAACGTTGGTGCTGAAGATATCCGCGCTCGAGTTGTACTGGAGGAGCCCGCTGAAGAACATGCGTGGGCTGACGGTGTAATTCACCCGCACCCGACCCAGGTGCGTGGTGAAGTCGCCCTGCGGCAAATCCACCCAGTTCAGCGACGCACTCGGCTCGACGGACAGCTGCGGCGTGACCTCGACGCGGCCTTGGCGTATGTCGACCACCGTGCTGTCTCCGTTCCAGAATTGGCCACGGCGCACGGAGACGGTCCCGCTGACCGGACGTTGCTGGCCAAAGGCGTAGCTGAGACCGGCGTCGGCAAACCCGTACCCTCCGATCGGCAGGAAGATACCCGGCGCAATCTGGAAGGGCTCGACGAGGAGCTCGTAGTTGTCGGATACCTCGACGCTGAGACGATCGCTGTTCTCGAGTTGCATCTCGAACACCGCGGCGCGGGTGCGGGTCTCGAGCACCCGCGTGTCGGCGGCCAGAATGTAGTCGAGTGACGCGGACATGTTCAGCTGCCGGATCCAGTCGACGGATCGGGGTCGCGGACTGAACCGCGCCGACGCCGACGACCGGCGCATGTTCCCGCGACGCACGAATCCGACCTCGGGCAAGAAGTTGTCTTCGATGATCAGATGGCCGGCATCCAGACCGTAGCGGTCGCCAGCGTAGTTCAGTTGCCCGAAGTAGCTGCCGTCTCGGCCGTCTCGACCCGTGGTCTGGGTCCGCGCCGCGTACCCCAGCACGTTCAAATCATCAAAGAATGCGAAGCGTCCGTCGAGCCCGTAGACCTGGTTCGTGCCGTCGCCGGCGAGCGACACCGAACGGTTCGTGAAGATCCCGCCGATTGTGCTGCGACGGAGCACATCGCGCTTGACGCGCACGACCGTGAAATTGGTCGACTCCGCCTCGGCGCGGAACAGGTCGTCCGTCTGAATGTTCAGCGCCCCGACGTCGAATGCCCCCACCTTGCCGGTCACGCGGCCGCCGGCCTGCAGCGGGACCACGTTGGCGCCCTGCAAGCCGATGCGCCGGCTGAAGAACAACGTCGGGATGCCGGCGCCCCGCGCGTTGGTGCCTTGCGCAAAATCGAAATTGCCACGCCCCTCTAGAAAGAACTCCCGCTTCTCTGGGAAGAAGAGGTTGAAGCGGGTGAGGTTGACTTGCTGCTCATCCACCTCGACCTGGGCGAAATCCGTGTTGAAGGTCACGTCCGCGGTCAGGTTGCGGGTGAGGCCGTACTTGACGTCGAGGCCGACGTCGCCATCCCGAGCGTTGCCCGTCGGCGGATCCGCGTTCACGTCGGTCGTGACGCCGCCGATCGCATAC
>CALBET010000397.1 GCA_937888665.1 uncultured Acidobacteriota bacterium | reverse complement strand
AACGTAGGCCCTCGTCGCGGATGTAGTTCAATGGTAGAACATCAGCTTCCCAAGCCGATCGAAATGGCTTGACCGAGGCGCTATCATCGGATTGCAGAAGCCAAGAAACCCCAGCTCAGCGGCCAGATTCTTGATCTGATTGACAGAGCAGGTGCCTCGCCGACAGGCCTGTCGTGCCCACAACGTGCCCAGTGCACGGGACGACAGGAGGCATCCATGGGCACGAACGGACAGTTCGGGTCGATCCGCAAACTTCCCAGCGGCCGATACCAGGTCCGCTACTTCCACCTCGGCAGACGCACCGCCGCCGACGCGACGTTCCCGACGAAGTCTGACGCACGGGCATTCCTCTCCGGCGTCGAGACCGACCTCAAGCGGGGCAACTACGTCGACCCGTCAGCGGGTCGGATCACGTTCGCGCAGTACGCCGACTGGTGGATCGAGCAGCGACCGCTGCGGCCACGAACTCGCGAGACCTACGACTCGCAACTCAAGCATCTGCTGAGCGCGTTCGGGCCAGCACAGCTCAGTGCGATGTCGCCCGCCGACGTTCGGACGTGGCACGGCCGACTGTCGCAATCGGAGTTGCACCCGAACACGGTGGCGAAGATCTACCGACTGCTCCGCACCATTCTCGGTACCGCTGTTGACGACGGCGTGTTGCCGTCGAACCCGGCGCGTATTCGAGGCGCCTCGAAAGAGCGGGCCACCGAACGACCACTCCTCTTGTGGGACGACGTCGTCAAACTCGCCGACGCGATCGAGCCCCGCTTCAGCGCACTCGTGTGGACTGCCGCTGCGTCGGGGCTCCGCTTCGGCGAGTTGAGCGGACTCGAGCTTCGACACCTCGACCTCGGCCGCTCGGAGTTGCGCGTCGACCAGGCTCTGTACTTCGCAAAGGGGTCAGGGCCGCGGCTGGGGCCACCGAAGACCGAGAGCGCACACCGCACCGTGGTCGTCCCGGCGCAGATCACACATCGGCTGTGCGAGCACATCGAGTTGTTTGTCAGCGAGGTACGACCGAACAGCCTCGTGTTCACGTCGGTGAAGGGCAGTCCGTTGTTGAATCGGACATTTGCCCCGTACTGGCGAAGGTCACTCGACGAGGTCGGGATGACGAACGTCCGCTTCCACGACCTCCGCCACCTCGCCGGCACCGAAGCCGCGACTGCTGGGGCGTCACTCCGAGAAGTGATGGCGCGGATGGGCCACGCATCGAGCGCTGCGTCGCTTCGCTATCTCAAGGCCGCCGAGATCCGAGATCGAGATATCGCCGACGCGATCGGAGCGAGGATGCCAGGGCGGTGAGCCAGGACCCGCGCACGCCCGCCACGCTTCGACCGTTTCGCAGAAGCCAAGGACGCTCTTCGGCTCAAGCCCCAGGGGGCCATTCGTCCAATCGACTGTCGATGGCCTCTCACGTCCGCTGCACCGGAACGATGGGGGGCCGGCGCACTGACCGGCCCCCCATCAATCAGCATTCCACGCGTACCCCGCGGAAGTCTGGGACCGACCGACCAGGGGCCAACCCGACGCCTTCGACGCTTGGCTCGTTGGACAGCAGGCTGCCTGTGCGATAGAGAACCGTGCTCCAAGCCTCACCAACCATTTCGGTCAGCATTTCCTGATAGAGCTCGGTTCGCCGGTCTTGGTCCGTAATCGAACCGGCCTCCTGACCATTCTCCTGGACTACCGGGTTGACCGCAGCGAAGGGGTTATACGGCGCACCCTCGGCCCACAGCAAAGTGAAGTTCTGTGCCGGCTCGAGTGCGATCCAACGGCCGAACCAGGTGGGATGCTCCCCGGAGCGACCAGCCGCGCCGAGCGTCCCCGGCTCGACCAACTGGATCTCCATGTTGATGCCGACCTCGGCGAGGTACGCCTGAGTGGCCTCAGCCAAGCTCGAGTAAGTCGGCAACGTCACGGTGCGGAACGAGAAACCGTCGACACCTGCTTCCTGCAGCAACGCTCGGGCACGGTCTGGGTCGTAGGTGAACTCGTCATCGAGTCCTGCGACGTGGGCCATGTTTCCCTCAGCGTATGGCTGCGCCGCTGGTGTACCAAACCCGAAGGCGATTGCGTCCACCATCGCCTCTCGGTCTACGGCGTAGGCCATAGCCTGCCGCACTCGCGGATCACCCAGCTCCGGGACCATCGTCCCGTCGCGGTCCTGCACGAAGAGGTGGTAGAAAAGCCCGCTGCCCTCCACAATTTGGAGACCGGCCGACTGAGCAAGCTCCGCCTGGGCGGGCGTGATCTCCGCAACGTCCACCTGCCCCGACTGGAGGGCGTTGAATCGAGCGTCCTCGTCGGTGAGGACCACCACCTCCACTTGCTCAACGCCTTGGGCACTCGGGTCCCAGTAGTCTTCGAAGGCGGTAAAAACGTAGGTATCAGCGGCTTGCGACGCCTGCGCGTCATAGCGATAAGGTCCCGTTCCGACTGGATTGCGGTCGAGATCAGGATCCGTCATGGCGTCGGGGCTAATCATGAAGCCCGCTTGTTCACTGAGCGTTACGAGCAGGTCAGGTACGGGAGCCGTGAGGTGGAGCCGAACCGTCATCGGATCGACGACCTCGACCTGCTCCACCGCCTCGAAGACAGTCGCGTTGCGTCCTTCGCTGGTCTGTACACGTTCGATATTCGCCCTGACCACTTCAGCATCGAAAGCTGCGCCGTCATGGAACGCGACACCGTCGCGAAGCCTCAGTTCCAGCGTGACATCATCGATGTACTCCCACTCTTCGGCCAGAGCTGGCTGCACCATTCCTTCGGTGTCCAGTCTGAGGAGTCCGTCGTAGACTGGGCCTAGGAAGGCCATCTGGGGACCAGCCTGAGCGACGTGTGCGTCGAACGTCAGCAGATCGATGAAGTTTCCGAAACGAAGGGTCCCGCAGGCCCCAGCTGCCTCCTGCTCGCCGTCCGCTTCCGGCTCGCTCGGAGCGGATGTCTCGTCGGTTTCGACCGCCGCGGCGGTGTCCTCCGATGCGACGTCGTCGGTTTCGACCGCCGCGGCGGTGTCCTCCGATGCGACGTCGTCGCTATCTGAGCCGCACGACGCTGCCAAGAGCAGCGCAGCAACTACGGCTGCTGAGAACTTCTTCATAATGGTTCCTCCCTTTGTCGCCTACCGATGCACCAATCGAGTGCGCACGGCTTCCCCCACGAGACAAATCGCTCGTTTGTGAAATCCATTTCAGCACATCCTGAACCTAATGTCCACCCCAATCTCCGAGGTGCCCCCGACCTTCGACTCGCTAACTAAGCGCTGCGGTGCGATCGTCGAGATGGCAGGCCGAGGCGCCCCCACCGTCAACCGCCACCCAGGGTGGCGGCTCGATGCTGCAGACCTCCATGGCATACGGGCAACGCCCACGGAAAGGGCATCCCTGTTCGGAGCCGATAGCCGCGGATTCTGTAGCAGCGGTTCCGAGCAGCTTCCTCCTCGCTGCACGGCGGCGGCGCTGTTCGACGGGATCCGGAATGGGCACGGCCGCTAGGAGTTCCTGCGTGTACGGGTGTGCCGGTTGGCTGTACACGCGCTCGGCCGGTCCCTCCTCGACGATCCTTCCGGCGAACATGACTGCGATCCGGTGACTCATGTGGCGCACGACAGCGAGATCGTGGGCGATCATGAGGTAGCCCACACCGATTGCGTCCTGCAGGTGCTCGAGCAGGTTGATGATCTGGGCCTGGGTCGAGACGTCGAGGGCGCTGACGGCTTCGTCACAAACGATCGCGCTCGGTTCCAGGGCGAGGGCCCGGGCAATGGCGATGCGCTGGCGCTGCCCGCCGGAGAACTCGTACGGATACCTCTCGAGGTGGTACGAAGACAGACCTACCTGCTCGAAGAGCTCCCGCACCCGTGAACGTCGCTCGTTCCCCTTCAGACCGAAGTTCACCCTCAAAACCTCGCCCACAATGTCGGCGGCTACCATCGACGGGTTGAGAGACGAGTACGGATCTTGATAGACGATTTGCACACGGCGGCGGATCCATTTGCGGTCCCCGCTGGACATCGAAGTGAAGCGGCGGCCCTCGACCGTGACCGCACCGCCCGTGACGGGCACTAGACCAAGCAGCGCACGACCGACGCTCGACTTGCCTGCGCCGGATTCACCGACGATGCCTAAGGTCTCCCCTCTGGCGCAGCGTAGCGAAACGCCCCGGACCGCCGGCCGGGGGGACCCCGTCGACAACAGTCTGCGTTGCCCTTCGTACGCGACGCTCAGGTCCTCAGTGGCTACGACGTCCGCAGGATTGGGCAACCCAAGTCCGCCGCTCATTGCGTCACCCCGTCGAGCAACAGCTCGTCTGTCCGCACACACCGGACGAGTCCGACCTCGGTCAATACCGGCTCGAAGGGCTCGCTGCACCGTTCCTCGGCGTGGGCACATCGGGGGTGGAAGCGACAGCCCTGCGGCCAAGCCCACGAAGGCGGGACGTGACCCGGTATCTCGATGAGCTTGCCGCTCCGTGCCTGGTTGAGGGGCGTAGACTTGAGCAACGCTTCGGTGTAAGGGTGTTGAGGCTCGGTGAACAGTCGATCGACAGACGCAGTCTCGATGACCTGCCCGGCGTACATCACCACCGCTCGGTCGCAGATGTCCGCTACGACACCGAGATCGTGCGTAACAAACACTATCGAGGTGCCGAACTCAGCCTGAAGGTCCATCAGCAGGTCGAGCACCTGGGCCTGCACGGTTACGTCCAGCGCTGTGGTCGGCTCGTCGGCAAGGATGAGCGAAGGCTCGCAGGCTAGAGCCATCGCGATCATGACACGTTGAGCCATCCCTCCCGAGAGTTGGTGCGGGTAGTCATCGACCCTCTTGGCAGGTTCGGGGATGCCGACACGGTCCAGGAACTCGATGGTGCGGTCTCGCGCCTGCCGCCGTGTGAGACCC
>CALBET010000396.1 GCA_937888665.1 uncultured Acidobacteriota bacterium | reverse complement strand
CGAGAACGGCTCGTCCGGGGCGAAGTGCCGCGCGATGATCCCCGCCGGGTCGAGAAACCACTCGCCCAGCGGACGGTCCCGCTCCCGGCTGTCGAACCACCCCCAGGGCGGCCGCGCCATGTTGCGCCCACCGACAGCGCCCCGCAACGACGCTCCGAGCGCGCCGGGATCGACCTCCAGCACACTGTCGTCCCCACTCCGTTGCCGCGCCTTGACCGACAGGGGCGCGAACGTGAAGTCGTCTCCGAACGTCTCGCCCGCCCCGCCGTGGGCACGCGCCCAGAGCGTGTCGTAGAGCGGCACCAGATCGTAGCCGACCGACTCCCGGCGGGTACTGCCGAACGCCACACGCCCGAGACCGGGCTCTTCGGCCCGCCCGTCGTAGCGATAGATCACGAACCCCTGCTCCGCCGAGCGGAGCTGAACGTCGTCGCCTCGATACGCTTCGATGCCGTGCCCCTTGGGCTCAATGAAGAGCTCCACGCTCTGGCCTCGCACCGGCACCCGTTCAACCCCGCTCGGTCCCTCCCCGGTCGGCGTGTACTTGAGGAACGCGTTGTGCGCCAGTGTTTCGATACGCAACACCTCGGCAAATCGAGGATCGGGGCCGTCTTTCCGTGCCACGACGAGCACGCCTTCCATGTCGTTCTCGTGAGCAAGGACCGCGTCCTGCGACAGACCAGTCGGGTCGAAGTCTCCGACGCGCCGAGCGCCGTCCCGGAGCACCTCGCTCAGGAGCGCGCCGCGCTCGTTGCCGCCCTTGTAGTCGCGGGGATGAAACACCGCGTAGATGGCAAAGTAGTGTGTGCGGGTCTCCGACACGGCGTAGTAGACGGACGCTGTCAGCGGCTGTCGCTCGTCGGCGGCGTTCACCCAGTTGTTGTCCCCGCGCCAATCGCCATCGAAGTCGAACGCGGTGATGTAGTCGAACCGAGGGTCCGGGCCCAGAGCCTGGTGGAATGTGGGCGCCAACCGGACCGCGATGTCATGGTCGCGGTCCGCCCGCGTGTTGGGAGCCAACACCGGAACGGGGTCGGGGTCGTCAGCCACAGCGGCATCGCTGCCCGGAGCGGCCCGTACGGTGTCGGTCCGTGCCTCCGAGTCCGTCTCCGCCGGCACCGGCTCAGGCCGAGGCAATGCCTCAAGGCGGACGCGGACCTGCCGAAACGCCTCGCTGTCCACGCGGAGATCAGCCGTCGCCGACAGCTCTCCGACCAGCCCGCTCAAGTTTTCGATACGTTCGCCGGGACTCGGATGAGAGGAGAAGAACCGATCGACCGCATTCGGGTCTCGCTCGCGCAAGGCCGCGAGCTTCTCGAAGAACGTCATCATGCCGCGCGGCGCGTGCCCGGCGTCCGCGATGTTGCGGACGCCGAGCTGATCGGCCTCGCGCTCCGCGTCGCGAGAGAACTTCATGAAGGTGCCGCCAGCCACCAGTTCGGCCGCCATGCTTCCGACCTCAGCCGCCCTGCCGCCGCCCAGCAACGAGCCGAGCACCCCGAGACCGACATTCGCGATCTGGGCGCGACGCATCTGATCGACACCATGACGGGCCACCACGTGCCCGATCTCGTGGCCTACGACCCCGGCCAGTTCGCTCTCGTTGTCCGCCGCCTCGATGAGGCCGCGATGGACGTAGATGAAACCGCCAGGCAGCGCGAACGCGTTGATTTCCGGGGTGTCGACCACCTTGAAGGAGTACGTCAACTCGGGCCGGCCAGACACGGCCGCGAGCGCTTCGCCCAGACCCGCGACGTACCTGTTGACCTCCTCGTCCTCAAGCAGTTGGAGGTCCTGTTCCATCATCGTCGCCGCTTCCCGACCCAGCGCGATCTCCTGCTCGTCACTGACGCCGCCGAACAGCTGGGCCGCAGCCGGTAGTGGCGAGAACAGCAACGCCACCACACCGACCACACTCGCGCGTACGTTCCAGGACATAGATCGATCCCCATCCTTCAAGCCGACCAACCGCCAAGTTTCCATTATAGGTGGGGTCAGATACGCCACGATGCCCGACATCCACGCGCAGGACTTCCACCACGGGCTGCTAGGCTATCTGGTAGGCGCGGAGTTCGAACTCGGGCAACACGGCCAGGAGATGGTCGAAAATGTCGGACTGGATACCCTCGTAGTTCACCCAGTTCTGGTCGCGGCTGAACACATACACCTCGATCGGCACACCGTGGGGGGTAGGGGCAAGCTGGCGGACCAGAAACGTCATCTCCTGGTGAATCTGCGGGTGGTGACGCAGGAAGGCGATCACATAGGCCCGAAAGGTCCCGATGTTGGTCAGCCGCCTCGGGGATGGCGTGGTCGACGATGCCTCGTCGTGCCCGCTGTTCCAGAGTTCGATCTCTCGGCGTTTCGCCGCCAAATACTCCGCCAGGTAGGGCTTCCGCGACAAGCGCGTCAGCATGTCGTCGTCGCAGAACTTGATGGAATCGATATCAAGGTGGATCGCTCGCTTGATGCGTCTCCCCTCGGACTCGGCCATCCCGCGCCAGTTCTTGAACGATTCGCTGATCAGCGCGTAGGTCGGGATGGTCGTAATGGTCTTGTCGAAGTTCTGCACCTTGACCGTCGTCAGCGCCACTTCCAGCACGTCGCCGTCGGCGCCGTACTTGGGCATCTCGATCCAGTCGCCGCGCCTCACCATCTTGTTGGCGGAGAGCTGGATGCCGCCCACGAACCCCAGAATCGGGTCCTTGAAGATCAGCATCAACACCGCGGTCATGGCTCCGAGGCCGCTGAGCAGCAGCGCCGGAGACTCACCGAGGACAATGGACACCGCGGCGATGACGGCCACGCCGTAGAGCAGAAGCTTGGCCACCTGCGCGAAGGTGGTCAGCGGCAACCGCTCGCCGTACGGGCTGGCGCCAACGAGGTGGACCAGCGCGTTGAGACCGCCGTCGAGCACCGACACGGCGACGACGATCATGTAGAGCAGGCACGCGGCCCTCACGAGGGTGGTCGGGCTCGTGCCCTCGCCGAGTACCGCGGGCACACACGCGTAAACCACTAACCCCGGTGCGATGTGAGCCAGCCGGTGAAACACCCGAGTTTCGGCCAAGACATCGTCCCAACCCGTCTCGGTACGCTCGGTCAGACCCACCACCGAGCGCACCACCACGCGCTTGGCGATCAGGTCGACGATGACGGCCAGCAGGAGGACGGCCAGGACGCCGGTGCCCGTCGCGCCCATCCCGGCCAGGGTGGAATCAACGCCCTGCTCGACGAGCCAGTTCTCGAACACGCTCAACATGGATATGACTTCGGTGCGGCCCGCCGCCGGTTCAGGGGCGGGCAATGCGATACAGCTTCGACTGGGTGCGGAGAATCACGCTGCCGTGTGCCACGGCCGGGGTCGCCAGCGACATCTCATGCAGCGAGTTCTTGTGTAGTATCTCGAACTCCGGTCCGGCCCGCACCACAAACGTGTCGCCGTCCTCGCTCAGGAGGAAGATTTTGCCGTTGTAGCCCCAAGGCGAGGCGGTGAAACCGTTGCCAATCTCAAGACGCTGCCGCCCATACACCTCTTCGCCGGTCGCGGCGTCGTGCGCGGTCAGAAAGCCACGATCCAGCAATGTGTAGTAGATGTCGCCATGCACGAGGGCGGTGGTGTTGTAGGTGCCCAGGAGCGGGTAGGACCACACGACATGGTCGTCCTGAGAATAGTGCCGCGTACCGGGGAACCCCTCTTGTAGCCCGCTGGCCACGTCCTGATACACCGAAATGTCGCCCGCCGCGCCAGGCTGGATGGCGTACACCGGTCGCAGAGAGCCCCCGGGGTACCCCGAACTGATGTACACCAGCCCGTGGCTGGAAAACGGACTCGGCGTGGTCAACAGCGACATGCCGCTCAATTCCCAGAGCGGCTGGCCCTGCAGATCATAGGAGCGTACCCGCCCGGTCGCCGCCGTGACGATCTCGGTCCGCAGGTGGTTCTCCCACACGAACGGAGTGGCCCAGGTGTGCCCCGGCTCGTCCCGGTCGACCCGCCAAATCTGGTTGCCGGTGGCGGTGTCGTACGCCGTGAGGAAGGATTGTGTCGTGTTGTCGTTGACCACAAAGAGCCGATCGCCGTGCAGCGCCGGTGACGAGGCGGTGGCCATCCCTTGCATCGTGTTGAACGTGCCGAGATCCCGTCGCCACAGTTCCTCTCCGTCGAAATCCAGTGCAGCAAGCAGCCCGATGCTCCCGAAATAGACGTAGATCCGCTCCCCATCGGTCACCGGGGTCTCAGAGGCAAAACTGTTCTTGAGGTGCCGGGTGATCGTCGGCACGCCGCGGTGCAGTTCCTTCACCCAGCGAACCGCGCCGGTCTCGAAGTCGATGTCGTACACCAACCACCGGTGCTCGCCGCTCGCGGGCACCGAACCGTTGTGCTCGCCGGGGTCATAGAGACCCGGAATCGGCTGCACCTCGTCATCGGCCGCGCTGACGGCGGTCGTCACGAAGATATGGTCGTCCCAGACGATCGGCGAACTCCAGCTCAAGCCGGGGACGTCGATCGTCCAGGCGATGTTCTCGGTCTCGCTCCAGGTCTCCGGCAGCGCCGCATCGTCGGCGATGCTGCCGGCGTGCGACCCGCGAAATTTGGGCCACTGCTGGGCCGCCCCGGGCGTGGGGAACCCGCCCAGGACCGTCAGCGCGACGGCGACCATCACTACGCGTCTCATTGCTCGACTCCCCTCTCGATCGCCCATGATGCCGGCATCCTACCAGAGCGGCAGTCGGACCACCCACCTGGCCGCCCGTGGCAAACCGCCTCGACAACGGCCACACTACCTCATATTCATCGTGGATTTGTGTGCCCAAGTCACCGCCGGGTTGACCACACTGCCCATGCCCACCTTCTGGCGGATTGCGCTGACAACGGTCGGGCTCAGCCTCGGCCTCGGCACCGGGGCCCTGAAACCGCTCGCGGCGCAATCGCCCGGTCTGAGGGAATCCGCCCACCGCGTCCTGGATGGGACGTGCCGGCGCTGCCACAACGACCGAGTGCGTTCCGGCGACATGTCGGTTCAGGGGTTCTGCCGGGCCGCCTATGGACTGGACCTCGACGCGATGCGTCTCCTCCTCGCCCATGTGGGTTAGAATGTTGAACTCAGTGGCGATGGCACCGGTCGAAGTCGCGCTCGAAATCAGCCCGCGCGCTCGAGTCGACTTCGTTGACGTTCGTGAGCGCGTGACCGCGAGACACGGAAACGTGCTCGCACGGTTTCCGCAAGCGCTGTACTCCTCGTATCACACCACTGCCGGCTATCTCGATCAGAGCCTGGCCATCCGTCTGAACCGAAAACGCAACGGATTGGCGCCATACCTCTCGTTTTTTCGCAACGTCTTCCCTGAAGGCGCCGGGTACAAGCACGACGAGCTGGACCTCCGCAAGGAGCTGTCGGCCGAGCAGCGGCAGACGGAGCCCCTCAACGCCGACTCACACCTGGCCTTCATCAGCGCCGGACTCCGGAGTTGCGTCACCTATCGCGGTCGGGCCGACGAGCCGGTCTATTTCATCGATCTCGACGGCATGAACGACGGCCGCCCCCGCCGACGGGTGACCACGGTCCTTGGGTTCAACACGGAAGAAACGGTCGCCTGCGACCGGGTCAGCGTCC
>CALBET010000395.1 GCA_937888665.1 uncultured Acidobacteriota bacterium | reverse complement strand
CTCGCCCTCGCCAAACCGTGTGGCGAATCTGGTATGAATAGGCAGCTTCGCCGCAGCCAGCTTCATGGCCTGCTTGGCAATCGGCGCCTCAACGCCCTCCATTTCGAACAGGATTCGGCCTTGCTTGACCACCGCCACCCATCCTTCTGGAGAGCCCTTGCCTTTCCCCATGCGGGTCTCCTGGGGCTTCTTTGTGATCGGCTTGTCCGGAAACACCCTGATCCATATCTTCCCGCCCCGCTTGATGAAACGCGTCATGGCGACCCGCGCAGCTTCGATCTGCCGGTCGGTCAGCCAGCACGGCTCCATCGCCCGCAACCCGTAGTCACCGAAAGACACCGACGAGCCCCGCCAGGCCTTCCCGGTCATGCGGCCTCGGTGCTGCTTCCGATGCTTGACCTTCTTTGGCATCAACATGACGAAATTTCCTCGTAATCCCTGCCCGCGCTACGCCCGGCCGGGGCGACGCGGCGCCCGGTACTCTTCGTCGCGAGCCAGCTGCGGCTCATGCCGGTCGCCCTTGTAGAGCCACACCTTCACACCAAGCTGCCCGTAGGTCGTGTGAGCCTCGGCGAACCCATAGTCGATATCCGCGCGCAGGGTCTGCAGTGGTAGCTGTCCGTGCAGGTACCACTCATTCCTGGCTATTTCCGCGCCGTTCAACCGACCGCCAACCCGAATCTTGATACCCCGTGCCCCGAACCGCAGCGCCGATTCCACCGCTTTCCGCATGGCTCGTCGGAACGCGACGCGCTTCACGAGTTGCAAGGCCACCGACTCACCGATGAGCTGCGCATCGAGTTCAGGCTTCTGAATCTCCTGAATGTTGATGAACACCTCACGTTTGGTTCGCTGCTGAATCTCCGTCTTCAGCTTGTCGACCTCGGTGCCTTTGCGCCCGATGATGATGCCGGGTCGCGACGTGCAGATGTCGATCTTCAGTTTGTTGGCCGCGCGTTCGATTTCTATTTTCGACACGCCCGCGTGCGCGAAACGCTTCTTCAGATCGGCGCGCAAGGCGATATCCTCGTGCAGAAGCTTCGCGTAGTCGCGATCGGCGTACCAACGTGACCGCCAGGTCTTGTTGAACCCCAGCCTGAACCCGTACGGGTGAACCTTCTGCCCCATCTAGTCGGACTCCTTGGCGGCGGACTCCGGCTGAGCCGCCGTGTCGGCCGTCGGCTCCGCCCCCGGCGTGGGGACGGTCTCCGTGGTAGCCGTGGCCTCCGCGGCGACGCTCGCGCTCGCCGTCGATTTCCGTGCCTTGCGCCTGGTGGTTTGCTCAGATCGATCGGTCGGGGCGGCGGCATCGCCACCACCGGCGGGCACCCGCACCACGACTTGAGGCCGCTCTTCGACCCGGACTGTCAGATGCGCCGTCCGTTTTTGAATGCGAAACGCGCGCCCCATGGGCGCGGGACGAATCCGCTTTTGCGACGGCCCCTGGTCCGCGTAGCAACCCGACACGAACATCCGATCCGCATCGCCGGTGGCGCCGTCCTTCTGCTGCGCGTTGGCAATCGCTGACCGCAACACCTTCTCGATGTCCTTGGCGATGCGCTTGCGCGCGAATCGCAGCGTGGATAGTGCCAAGTCGACGTTCTGGCCCCTGATCAGATCCATGACGAGACCGGCCTTCTGCGCCGACGTCCGGACGTATCGGGCCGTGGCCCGCCCTTCAATCATCGCCCTCAGCCCTTCCTGACCGGCGCGGCCTTGTCACGTTTTCCGGTGTGTCCGCGGAACAGACGGGTCGGCGAGAATTCACCGAGCTTGTGGCCCACCATGTTTTCCGTGAGATACACCGGGATGAATTTCTTTCCGTTGTGTACCGCAATGGTGTGTCCAACCATTTCCGGCACGACCGTAGAACGTCGCGACCAGGTCTTGATCACCTTCCGGTCGCCCGCCCGGTTCATGACCTCGACCTTCTCCAGCAACGGCAGGTCAACGAACGGTCCCTTTTTCAGCGATCGACTCATACACGCCTCGTCTTAATTCCAGTCATTCGCACCTGACCGGTCACTTCCGCCGCTTCCGACGCTGGGTGATGAACTTGTCGGACGGTTTCGGGCCGCGGGTCTTGTACCCCTTGCTGGGCTGGCCCCACGGTGACACGGGATGGCGTCCGCCGGCGGTACTACCTTCGCCGCCGCCCAGCGGGTGGTCGACCGGGTTCATCGCCACTCCGCGCACATTCGGTCGCCGGCCAAGCCAGCGGGTGCGTCCCGCCTTACCGATCGTGATGTTCTCGTGGTCGACATTGCCGACCTGCCCGACCGTGGCCAGGCACTCCTTCAGAATACGCCGAACCTCACCGGACGGCATCCGCAGCGACGCGTAGTTGCCTTCCTTGGCGATCAACTGAACCGAGGAACCGGCGCTTCTCGCAATCTGGCCACCCTTGCCCGGTTTCATCTCCACGTTGTGCAACTGGGTGCCGAGCGGGATGTTTTTCAGGGGCAACGCGTTGCCAGGAAGAATGTCAACCCGTTCGCCGGAGATGACCGCATCGCCGACCTTCACGCCAACGGGCTGCAGGATGTAGCGCTTCTCGCCGTCCGCGTACGCCACCAACGCGATCCGGGCCGAACGGTTGGGGTCGTACTCGATGGTCGCGACCTTGCCCGGCACGTCTCTCTTGTCGCGCTTGAAATCAATGATGCGATAGGTGCGCTTGTGACCGCCGCCACGCTGCCACATCGTCACCCAGCCCCGGTTGTTCCGGCCGCCGCTCTTGTGCAGCGGCTCGGTCAACGGTTTATGGGGTTTCGTTGCGGTGATCTCATCAAACACCGCCACCGTCTGAAAACGTCGCCCCGGTGACGTGGGCTTGTATTTACGAATTGCCATGGTCTTTGATTCGGTGTCGGCCGTCAGCAGTGCAACGTAATACGTCTGCCGACGAGCCTACGCGCCCTCGAGGAATTCAGGCACCTTTTCGCCGGCGCGGAGGCGCACATACGCCTTTTTCCAGTCCGGTCGCTGCCCGAAGAAACGCCCCTGCCGTTTGACCTTGCCATGATTGATAGCCGTGCGAACGGCGGCCACCTTCGAACCCAAGAGGTGTTCAACGGCCTGCTTGATTTCCACCTTCGTGGCCCGCATCGCCACCTCAAGCACGATGGTCAGCCCGTTCTCGCGCTGAAGTGTCGTCTTCTCGGTAATCAGCGGCCGCCGGATGACCTCGGTGGCCTTCATGATGCCAGCACCTGTTCAAGTCGCTCGACCGCAGCCCGTGTCAAGACCACCCGGCGAGCATCGACCACATCCCGGGCACTGAGGCGACTGGTTGACGATAACCGGATCCCGCTGATGTTGCGCACCGCGAGAGCCAGGTTCGCGTCCGGCTTCACGTCGACCAGCAACGTCTTACCCGGCAGGTCGAGGCGATTCAGCAACTCGGTGGCGTGTCGCGTCCGCGGCTCCTCGGCGGAAAGCTGATCGACCACGAGGACGCCGGCCTCTTTGAACTTCTGAGTCAATGCCGCCCGTAGCCCACCACGTATGACCTTTTTAGGAAGTGGATAGGCATAGCTGCGCGGCTGGGGACCGAATACGATGCCACCACCGCGCCACAGCGGGTTGCGGGCCTCGCCCACCCTTGCGCGCCCGGTCCCTTTCTGGCGCCACGGCTTCTTGCCAGTGCCACTGACCTGGCCGCGGGTCTTGGTGGCGGCGGTGCCACGACGCTCAGAGGCGAGTTGATGCACAACCGCCTCCCAGATCACGTCTGTGTTCACTCTGCCACCGAACACTTCGTCGCTGACCTCAAGGGCCCCGACTTTCTCGTTCCGTGAATCAACGACGTCCACTGTCATGGCGCAATCCACCCGTCGCTACGTCTACTTCTTCTTGGGTGCCACAGGCGCCGGCGCCGGTTCTCGACCGGCCGCTATCGCCTTGCGCACCATTACGTACCCACCCGGCGCTCCGGGCACCGCACCCTTGACCACCAGCACATGCTCGTCCGAGTCGACCCGCACGACGTGCAGGTTGCGCACCGTCACCCGATCGCCACCCATGCGACCCGGTCCGCGCATACCCTTGATGACCCGCGAGGGATACGACGACGCGCCGATGGAACCCGGCGCACGATGAAACATCGAGCCATGGCTTGCTCCACCACCCGAGAAACCGTGGCGCTTCATGACCCCCTGGAACCCCTTGCCGCGACTGACTCCGGTCACGTCGACACGGTCGCCGTCGGCGAAGAGCGTCGCCATGACCTGCTCGCCTTCGGCCGGCGCGTCACTGCCTTCGGCCAGTGGGAACTCGCGACGTAGCCTTGTCGGCGGCACCTTCGCCTTCTTGTAGTGGCCAGCCGTCGGCTTGTTCGCTTTCGCCGGGCGGTCCTCCACCAAGCCGAGTTGCACCGCGTCGTAGCCGTCTCTCGCAGCCGTCTTCCGC
>CALBET010000394.1 GCA_937888665.1 uncultured Acidobacteriota bacterium | reverse complement strand
TTGCCAACTCGAAGAACGGCATTGAGGTCGCCAAGGCACTGAAGCAGATCGCCGATACCCCGGTCGTCTTCATCACCGCCTACAACGACGACCAGACGGTGAAGATGGCCACCGCCATGGCCCCGTATGGCTACCTGATCAAGCCTTTCGATGATCGCAGCCTGACAGTGACCATCAGGGTCGCCTTGGAGCGTTACGCCGCCGATCAACAGATCCGGCAGTACAGCTCGGCGATGAACTCGGCGACCGTCGGGATTATCATCACCAATTCCAGGGACGGCGACCTGGTCGTGACCTACGCCAACGACGCCTACCGGAAACTGCTTGGCGATAACGAAACCGAGTTGTCAGCGCTCCAGTGGTTGCCCGCTCGCGATGCACAGGACATCGTTGTTCAGGGCCTTCGTGAAGCGGTCGAACATGGAAGGCAAGCCAGCGGTCTGTATCTCGGGACCCGCACCGATGGCACGACCTTCTGGGCGTCGGTTGTAGCGGCCCCCGTTCCAAATCGCGATGGGTCCGGCATCACCATGGTGCTGTTTCACCTTGATGTGACCCAACAGCAGGAAACCGAGAGGGCGCTGGCCAACAACCAGCGGCTGGACCTCTTTGGGCGCCTCGCTGCCGGTATTGCCCACGATTTCAATAACATCCTTGGGGCGATCATCGGCCTGGCCGAGGTTGCGCGCGAAGCTGAGACGGTTGAGGAAAGCCGAGGTGACCTCGACGCCATCCTGCATTCCGCTTGGGCCGGCGCTCGGCTCACACGCAAACTGTTGAACACAGCGCGTCCCCAAAACGATGCCACGTCAGTTGCCGTGGATCTCTCCAGCGTGCTCCGCAAGACCTTGCCGATGATTGAACGGCTGGCAGGTGGTCGGATCAAGGTTGAGCTCAATCTCGATCCCCAGCCCATGTTCGTTCAACTTGATGCGACATCGGTCGAGCAAATCGTGTTGAACCTCGTGACCAACGCCAGGGATGCCATGAAAGGCACCGGCCTGCTGACCATCGCGGCCCGGGTGCATTCGCCGCTCGAAGGGGGCGATTTTGGAGCTCGTCGACTGTCGTTGACTGTCAAAGACGACGGCTGCGGTATGTCGCCGGAGACGATGGCGAAGATATTCGATCCGTTTTTCACCACCAAGGCCGCCCAACACGGCACCGGGTTGGGTTTGGGCACGACGAAATCCCTGGTTGAACGGGCCGGTGGCACGATCTCGGTACAAAGCGCGCCAGGCGAAGGTTCGATGTTCACACTCGAGTTTCGGATGGCCCATGGGACGCTCGATGAATTCGAGCCCGAGACGACCTCCACACCGACAGGATGGGCTGACGGAGCACTGTGTCTGCTCGTGGAGGACGAGCCCGAACTGCGGCGCATGTATTCCAGGGCCCTGGTGCGCATCGGGTTCAATGTGCTCGAAGGCTCCACTGGTGCAGCGGCGCTCACCTTGCTCGGCCAGCACAAGGATGAGCTCCGCTTGCTCGTGACCGACATGGTTTTGCCCGGGATGAGCGGGGCACGGCTGCTTGAAAGGGTCGCCGTGGATGCACCCCAGGCGGCGCGGATGGTGGTCACCGGCTACTTCGACGACAGCGCCGAGTTTGTTCCGGCGGATACCCCGGTCATCTGGAAGCCTTGCTCTGCTTTGACCGTCGCGCGCCGCGCGCTGGAGGCCGTCAAGGCAGGGCCTGTGGCGGTCAGCAAGGGTGCGGAGATCGCGCAGCGACCGCCCATGGCTCTCGAAGCCGTCGTGGTGCCCGAAAGACCTGCGGCGAAAGCTGGCGCCGCGCAGGTGGTGCTGCTCGTCGATGAAGACGATAACCTCCGCATCGCGTTGAGCCGAACGCTGACTTCCCGGGGCTTTTTGGTTTTTGAGGCGGTGTCTGCCAAAGCAGCGCTCCAGGTTGTGCAGGAGGTTCAGCCCGCTGTGCTGATTACCGAGGTGAGCCTCACCGATATGGATGGACTGGATCTGTTGGCTGCCCTGCGGGAAAAAAGACCTCGTCTTCCAGCCATCGTCTTGTCGGGGCAGATGAGCAACGAGGATACCCGCCGCGCTATTGACAGTCGTGTCTCTGCGTTTCTGTCCAAGCCCATTGATGCCGAGCGGTTCTATGCGGAAGTAGAGCGAGCCATCAATGATGGTCACGTCGCCGAACTCCAGCATCAGTTGCTGCTGTCAAAGGTGCCCGCATCGATGTTCGAGGACCTGCCCGCCACCGAACGGCAGTTCTCTGAGTCGGTCGCCCAGTTGCATATGGCGTATCAGCCCATCGTGCGCGCTCATGATTACTCGATCTTTGCCTACGAAGCCCTGCTGCGCAGCCGGGGACCGCTTGGTTCTCCCGACAAGCTGCTCGCTGCCGCCGAAATCCTCGGGCGAATCGAGGGGCTTGGGCGAGCCATTCGTCGAAGCATTTCGGACACGTTGTCGCTGCATACCGAGTGCTTTGAGCCGATTTTTGTCAATCTCCATCCCGCCGAACTTCGCGGCGACCTGCTGACGAGCCATGACGAGCCGTTGTTGAAGCACGCATCGAGGATTATCTTCGAGGTGACCGAGCGTGCGCAGCTCACTGGAGAGATGCTGCAAGAGACCCTCGATCGCGTCCGCCATACCGGCTATCGGATTGCCCTCGACGACCTCGGCGAAGGCTACGCTGGACTGAGTTGGCTTATCCGCCTGACGCCTCACTATGCCAAGATCGATATGTCGTTGGTGCGAGATATCCACCATTCCAAGATGAAGCGTGAATTGGTCGCTTCGTTGGTCAGCGTGTGCCGTCGTGCTGGCACAGTTGTAGTCGCTGAGGGTATCGAATCCATCGAGGAAGCCACGGTGCTGAAGGATATCGGCTGCGATTTGCTGCAGGGTTACCTTTTCGCTCGACCGGGCCCGCCCTTCCCGTCAGTGACCCCCACCAGGTTGCCTTGATTGACCAGGACGCGCATGTTCCTTCATCGATTCGGTTGAGCCCGGCCGGGGGTATGCGTCCGTCAGCCGTTGGGCGCCGGGTCGCTTGCCTTGGGCAGCAGGCCGGATGCGAAGACCGCCACTTGTCGTGATGAGCGCTCGAAGACCTTGACCCGGCGATCGATTTCGTCTGTGACCACGCCAGCAACATCATGGAGTCCAGTCATGCGTTTGTGGAGTAATGATTTCAAGTTGGCCTCGGCCATTCCTGCCGAGTTTGCGTTCGGGAAGTCCGATGAGGTCCAGCATATGGCGCTGTCGGCCAATCGTTCGCCGAGCCTGTCATGGTCCGACGTCCCAGCCGGGGCGAAGTCCCTTGTTCTGCTGTGTCATGACCCGGATGTGCCAACCCGTGCTGATGATGTGAACAAGGAAGACCGCCGGATCCCGGCCGACCTCCCCCGGATGTCTTTTTTCCATTGGGTTCTGGTTGACTTGCCACCGACGTCAAGTGGTCTGGATGCCGGCTTCGGGTCTGAGGGCATCACGCCCCGTGGCAAGTCGGGCCCGGCGGCCCCCGATGGGGCGCGCCATGGCCTCAACGATTACACGCTGTGGTTCGCGGGCGACGAGCAGATGAGTGGCGATTATTACGGCTACGACGGTCCGTGCCCGCCGTGGAATGACACCGTCATGCACCACTATCATTTCACCCTCTTCGCGCTTGATGTGGCTCGCTGTGCTGTCGATGGCCGCTTCAACGGTCACGACGTCCGTGCCGCCATTGCTGACCACGTTCTCGCCCAGGCGGAGTGGATGGGCACGTATTCCATCGCATTGGACGTTCGATGACGGGCAGGGGGGCGAATGGATTTCGTTTTCTTTGCCTTCGCTCCTCGCATTCTAGACCGGACATTTCACATCTGCTCAGGCGGCACGCTCGATCGGCTCCTGTGGCTGGCCCGTTGGGGCAGCTTCACAGGCGTCTGGGCTGATCGATGGGGCGCAGGGTCATCCTTTCTGGTTGGCTCGCCCCTGCGTCACCCGCGAGGTCAGAAGGCTCCCGGTCTCCCTGGCCAGCAGCTGACGGATTGGTTCGATCGGTTCGATGAAACGACGTGAGCAAGAAGACATGAAGCCGTGGTCCCTTCCCCCAATGCTGCTTGACGAGCATGAGCGACTGCGTCGGCTCGCCGGCCTCGGTATAGGCCAGGAGCGTCACGACTTCCTGGACACCATCACGGCGCTCGCCGCTGCGACATTGAAATGCCCGATTGCCCTGGTCTCGTTGGTCGAGGAGGAACGACAGTACTTCGCGTCTCGCTGTGGGCTTGAGAGCAACAGCACAGGACGCGACGTCAGTTTTTGTGCCCACTGCATCGCCGATCACACGCCGTTGATTGTCGACGATGCGGCGGCGGACCCCCGCTTTGCCAGGAATCCGCTGGTCGTTGGTGAACCAGGCATTCGCTCCTATCTCGGGTTTCCTCTGTTGGGAGGGTCGGGGCAGAGTGCGCTGGGAACTTTTTGCGTCATCGACCAGGAAGCTCGTGTTTGGACTGACGAGGAGAAGCTCTTTGTCGGTCGCATGGCAACGATGGTTGAAGTCTACCTGGAAGGGCTCGTGTACGTCCGTGTGTGGGACGCTTCACCGCTGGCGTTTGTGGTGCTTGATTCGGGAGGATTTTGCGTCAGGGCCAACGCCGCGTTTGGTCGGCTGGTCGGTCGAACTGTGGACTCCGTGGTTGATCAACCCCTGTCGTCGTGCGTCCTGGCATCCGACCGCAGCGTACTCCAGGCCATGGTGGCTGCTGCGGCGAGCGCCCGCGACGTTCCGACCCGACGAGCACTGCGCTATGTGCGATTGACAGGCGAGGTGGTGAGTGGTGGCACATCCATGTCGCCGCTGGGCAACGCCGACGGGCACGCCATCTGCGTCATCCGGGACATCTCCCTGGAACATCGGCAATCGGCAGTGAATCCGGTTGCGGCGCAGGTACGCCAGGAACTCAAGGAACCACTCGCACGGGCGCGTGACCTGCTTGCTGTGGCGCGCGCCGATCCGGCGTCGGCTGCCCCGCATTTCGATGACATGGCACGCATCCTGGACGAGGTGAATGAACTCGTTGACGCTCGCATTGGCGACCTCAGTTCCCGCACCCGTATGCAGGCGGAGCTCGTCGCCAGCGAACAGCGGCTGCGTTCCGTGGCTGAACACATCATCGGTCCCATGCTCGTCATCGACGATCGCGGGCGCATCGTCGATTGCAACCATAGAGCCCTGGCGGCGCTGGGGTGGCAATACGACGACCTGGTAGGTCGCTCGGCGTCCACAGTCATGCCCTCATTCAACGAGGACCTCTGTCGCAGCTGGTTCGAACTCTGTCGGCGTGAGGCCCTGGTCAACGATACCACCCACGAAGCAGTGAGGACCATGGTGACCTCGGGTGGTGAGGAGATCGTGGTCCAACTCAGCCTCATGGTGATGTATTGGAATGGGCCTGATCGATTGGTGCTGATCGCCCATGATGTCACCAAGGCGATACAGCAGCAGGTCGGACTCGTCCATGAGCGCGATGTGCTGGAAGGTAAACTCAGAAGCGGGGCTCTCCATCTGTCGCAGATGGAGAAGATCGAAGCTGGCCTGACCACCCTTCTCAATGAGAAAGAGACCCTGCTCAAGGAGATTCACCACCGGGTCAAGAACAACCTGCAAATGGTTTCAAGTCTGCTGTCATTGCAGATGCAGCAAATGCCCGATGGGTTGTGCCGGGAGCTGTTGGCAGAGAGCGTGCGTCGCGTCCGCTCGATGGGCATGATCCATCAGCACCTCTACGGGAGCACCTCGCTGGGTCATGTTGATTTGGGAGGCTACGTCCGAACCCTGTCAGACGCCTTGCGTCTCAGCATCGCTCCTGGTGCGATTCTTCACATTGATTCGCCTTCTACCCATATCGCCGCTGACCTGGCGATGCCCGTCTGCTTGATTCTCAATGAACTGCTGACCAACGCATTTAAACATGGATTATTGTTGCAGGGCGTCGCCCCCTCGCAGCGCGAAAAACACGATTGGCATGTGTCGGCGGTCCTGACCCAGGTGGGTCGGGTGATTCGTCTCGAGGTTCGTGATCGCGGTGCGGGTTTGCCAGCCAATTTCAAGCTTCAGGGGCACGAGAGCCTCGGCCTGCAACTCGTCACGAGTTTGACTCGTCAAATCCGTGGCAAAGCGTCCGCCCGTAACGACGACGGCGCCGTGTTCATCATCGAATTTGAAGCAGCCCAGACCCACTGAGGTGGTCATCGTGTTGTGAGTAACCGTTCACGGGTCCGTGTAGCAGTTCTGCTGATTGCCGCGTCCAATGGC
>CALBET010000393.1 GCA_937888665.1 uncultured Acidobacteriota bacterium | reverse complement strand
GTTCGATGTGGCGCAGGCCTCGCCCTGTTCGATGTGGCGCAGGCCTCGCCCTGTTTGATGTGGCGCAGGCCTTCAGGCCTGCGATCGCACGGCTGAAGCCGTGCGCCACCTCGGGAGGAAAACCTAAAACATGGCGATCGGGTTGACTGGCGATCCGGTGCCGTTGGGGATTGGGAGCGGGGCGATGGTCACCATGAACTCCCACTGCTCGCGTTCGGCCGCGGCCGTGGCCACGGCCTGGAAGTCGGCGCGGTCGAGCACCTGAATTCCCAGGATGGTCAACGCGAAGTTGTGGAGCGCGAGACGTGAGATGTCCCCCTCGGGCTGCGGCATATAGCCCGGTGTTTCCCATCCGGCGATCGCCACGTCCCGCTGTTTCAGCCAGGGGATGACGTTGTTGTCGAGCCCGGCCGACTCCTGGCCGGTATCGAACGGGCCCAGTGCGTCCTGGCGGGCCCAGCGGCCCCAGCGAATCAGGAACGCATCGCCGGAGCCGACCGTGACGCCCGTGCGCGCCTCCCACGCCTCGAGGTCCGCCACCGTGATACGGGTCCCTGGCTCGAGGTAGGGGACACCCTTCAGTCTCGGGATGTCGTACAGCACGGCCCGGGTCACGAGACCGTTCTTGACGGCCATGATGGAGTTCTTTGCCGCGCCGCCCTCCATCGTCACCAGGCCATCGACGTCATATCCGTTCCACATCTTGCCGTCGAAAAAGATATGGGCGAACGCGTCGAGGTGGGTGGTGCCGGGGCCGTGGATACACGGGTAGGCCACGGTGTCGCTGGCCGACGCTCGTGACGCACGCACCATCGACCACTCGATCGGGCACGGGTTGTCCAGGCTCTCGTAGTTCTGCGCCGTTGCCGACATCGAGACCGTGAAACCCTCGCTGACGAGGCCGGCGGCTTCGGCCCGCTTGGCCGCGGTGATCAGGTTCGCGGCGCCCAGTTCGTCATCCGGTCCCCACCGGCCCCAGTTCGAAAGCTCGGTCTGCCAGCGTTCGTATTGCTCGGCGCTGACCAGCGGGGCCGTGGTGTCCGGTTGCTGGGCGCTCGTGGCCATGCCGGTCGCACAGGCCAGTGCCGCGCAGGCCGCGCTCCACACGATTCGTTTCGATGTATGCATGCTGGATCCTCGCCGGTTCTGTGAATAGGTTGGCATCTTATCCCGTCGGGCGGTTCCGGTGTCCCGTCGCGGGGCCGGGCCGACCGACCGGAGCGCTATAATCAGACATTGGAAGACGCGCGGTGCCGCGTGAACACTCGGCGGCGGCCGCTGGACCGGCTCACCGGAGGCGACGCGATCAGCCGGGATGACCCGTCCGTCGAATGCAGCGGGCTTTCACCACGCGCGGCTGGGCGCAAGGGAGACGAGATGCGAACGAGTATCGGGGTCGTAGTAGCCGCGGCGTTGTGCGCGGCGTCGTGCGGCACGGAGGCGCCGGAAGGGCCACCGTTTCGCACGGCCACCAGTGTTCGGATGCTGATGGGCAACATGGTGGATCCGGCCGCCGACCTCTTGTGGAATGCGGTGGGCACCGTGATCGACGAGACGGGGGAAAACCATTGGGAGCCGGAGACAGAGGAAGACTGGCTGCAGGTGCGCCTCGCCGCGATGACCATAGCCGAGTCCGCCAACCTGCTGATGATGGACAACCGGGCGCGCGATCAGGAGCAATGGATCCAGCTTTCTGAGGGGATGGCCGATGCCGGGATGCTGGCGTTCCAGGCGGCTGAGGCTGAAGATGCCGAGGGTATCTTCGATCTGGGCGAGACCGTCTACGACTCGTGCAACGCCTGTCACGGTTTGTACTGGGTTGACGACGCCGACCAGGGTCGTGCGGTCGAATCGGGGAACTGAGCGGTTGCGGCCCACCGCACGCCATACCTGTGCTGACTCACGCGGCCGGACTGTTGTGTGTGCTGGCGGCGACGGTGTTCGCCACCTCGATGACGCCCCGGTGGCAGGATACCGGGCTCCTGGTGGCCGGCTTCGTCCTCGCGGCGTTCTGGCTCCGGCCTGAACCTGGGCCGGTCGGCTGGCTGATCGCGTCGGTGGCCGCGAGCCGCCTGGCGACGAGGACGGCTAGGTCCGGTGGCCGGTCCGAGATTGTCTTGACGCGCGTGGAGTGAGGCCGGTGCCCGGTTCTTCTACCCTCTGGCGTCGCCTCCTCATCTACCTCCATCGCTGGCTTGGGATTGTCGGCAGCCTGCTGTTCATCAGCTGGTTCGTCTCCGGCATGGTCCTGATGTACGCCGGGATGCCGATACTCTCGGCCGACGAGCGGCTCGGTGGAGCGCCCCAACTCGACCTGTCGTCGGCGCGGGTCGGCATCAGTGAGGCGGCGGCACGCGCGGGATTCAGCCCCTCGAGGGTTCTGGTCGGCATGCACGCAGACCGGCCGGTGTATCGGTTTGCCGGCGGCGCCGGCTGGATGATGACCTATGCGGACACCGGGGAGCTGGCCGACGAGCTGTCCGAGGACGCGGCCGTCGCGGTGGTGCGGCGGTTCATGCCCGAGCACGCGGAGACGGCGCGCCACGACATCCGCCTGAGGGCGCCCGACCAGTGGACGCTGCAAAGCGGTCCGTTCTTCCCGCTCCACCGCGTGCGGGTGAACGACGACGCCGACACCGTGGTCTACGTTCGGGCTGTTCACGTTCACCTGGGTGTTCAGCGGCGGTCTGTCGATGGAGCCGTGGAACTGGCACCCCGGCACCGCCCCGACGCGCGTCCAGCGCCAGGCGGTGACCGGCGGCGCACCACGGCTCGGACCACTCACCGTCTCGCAGTTGCGGGCCGGCGCGGCGGCCATCACCGGCGCGTTCGCACCGAAAGAGCTCGAGGTGGTTCACTTTCGCGGCGAGCCATATCTGCTGGCCATCGACCCGCGGCCTCGACCGGATCCGGGGACGCTGCCAACCACGCTGGCCACGCTGGCGACGCTGGCGACGCGGCCCTCCGACCAGCGTCTGGTGTCGGTCCTCCGTCCTGAGCAGGGCGCGTTCCCGCGGTTCGAGAACGCCGAGTTTGACGATGTCGCGGCGGCGGCCATGCCGGGGGCGTCCATCGTGGACGCGACCTGGCTGCGGAGCTACGACGCGTACTACTACGATCGGGACGACCGGCGTCGGCTGCCGGTGCTCCGTGTGCGGTATGACGACCCCGTGGCCACCTGGCTCTATTTCGACCCGCACCGCGGCGCGATTGCTCGCAAGGAAGAGCGTCTCACGCGACTGAATCGCTGGCTGTACCATGGTTTGCACAGCCTCGACGTTCCGTTCCTGTAAGCCAGACGCCCGCTGTGGGACATGGTGGTGGTCGGGCTCAGTCTCGGGGGTATCCTGGTGAGTGTGACGTCACTCGCCCAGGGATGGCGCCGCCTGCGCCGACACGCGGGGCGGTTCCTGTCGTCTTGATTTCTGGCTGGCCGCGAGGTACACTCCGCGCCACCGCGCTGTGGTGAGCCGTGCGTTCGGTCGGGAGGGGGCCTTGAGCTCGCTGTCGGTCAGGTTCGGCTCGGTCGCCGGGCGTCGGCTGTGACGGCCGGTGGCACCCGGGTCGCGAGGGTGGCGTTTGGGCCACATCGCGTTGCATCGGAGGTTTCGACATGCGATTTCTTGGTGTACTGCTGCTGGTGTTGGTGACAATCTCGGGCGCGACCACGATGCAGGCCCAGGCTCCGGCCCGCGAGCCGGTCGGGAATCTCGCACAGGTCATGCGAGCCATTTTGTTTCCGAACTCGAACATCTTGTTCGACACCCAGTCCCGCGATCCGGACGCGCCGCCTGAAGAGGCCGCGGGGGGCTCTGGGGCGTCGGCGACCTTCGCGAACATCTACAAGGGATGGCCGCTGGTGGAGAGCGCCGCCATCGCCCTCGCCGAGTCGGCGCAACTGATTGCGATGGAGGGGCGCCTCTGTCAGAACGGTAAACCGGTGCCGCTGGCCGACGCCGCATTCATGGGGTACGCGCGCGACCTCGCCGCTGTCGGGCGGCGCGCCTACGAGGTGGCTCAAACGAAGGATCTCGAGGCGATGTCCGAGATGACCAATGAGGTCGCCGGCGCCTGTGAGAATTGCCACGCGGAATATCGGCGCTATCCCGAAGAGAACCGCTGCACCGCGCCATAGCCATAGTCCGGATGCGCCGATGCCTGGGTTGCTAGAGTCGCGGAGGGGTGTTAGCCGATGAGGACCCTGTTCGAGTTCATTGACGCGCTGCCGAGCAGCGTGTCACTGCGCGAGTCGCTCAATGCCTATGTGTATTTGTTGACGTTGCATGTTGTCAGCATGGGTGTGGTGGCCGGCATCATCGGTTTCTGGGACATGCGTCTGGCCGGCATGGCCCTCAAGTGGGTGCCGGTGACGAAAGTGCAGTCTGGGCTGTTTCCGTGGATGATCGGCGGCACGGTCGTCAACGCGCTCACCGGCTTCCTCATGGTCTACAGCCAGCCGATGCGCTACTTCCCGAACTTCTGGTTCTGGACCAAGATGGGCATGCTCGTCGTGGTGGCGGCCAACGCGGCGTTTTTTCATCTAAGTATCGAGAAGACCGTTGATGAGTGGGAACACGACCCAGTGGCGCCGTTCAAGGCCCGTCTGGCCGGCTATGTGTCCTTGGTGTTCTGGGTCGGCATAATCGCCACCGGGCGCATGACCGCCTACAGCGGCCTCGTGCCTCAGTGGTGGATCGACCTGGGGTTGGGATAACAGACCATGTTGCAGCCGTTCTTCCAGTGGATGCAGGGGTTGGCATTCAGCAAGTTCTTCCTGGAGTCGATCTGGCCGACGCCGATCGTCCAGTGTATTCACCTGGTGGCCATCGCGGTGTTCGTGGGAGCGCTGCTCATGGTCGATCTGCGGTTGCTGGGCAAGGGGCTGAGCGACATGCCGCTCCCGCGGGTGGCGCGCGCCGCCGAACCGTGGTTGATTGGCGCCTTCGTCGTGTTGGTTCTGACCGGCATTCCACAGATGACGTCAACGGCGCTGAAGCAGTACTACAGCCCGTTTTTCTGGTGGAAGATGGAGATGGTGCTCATCGGCGTCATTCTGACGGTGACGATTCGTCGGAAGCTGGCGTCGAAGGATGAAAGCGAGCTTGGGCCGGTGCTGCCCAAAATGGTGGGGTTGGCCTCGATCGCGCTGTGGACCAGTGTGACCATCGGGGCTCGTTTGATCGGATTGCTCTCGTAGGGACAGCGACGCGGTAGTGACCCGGGCCCGGGGCCGACGGGGGTTATGCCAGTCAGACACGCGCGGTGCGTGAAGGAGACATAGCAAGATGCGAAATCGGTTCAGAACCACAATCATTGCCGGCGCGGCGGCCGCCGTCGTGGCGGTCGGCCTGTCGTTCACGGTGCAGCCCGTCGAAGGACAGCAGGGATATCAGGCGCCGCGAACGGCGGACGGCAAGCCTGACTTGAACGGTATTTGGCAGGCGCTCGGCAGTGCCAGCTTCGACGTCGAGCCGCACGCGGCCCGGTTCGGGCCGGTCGTCGAGATGGCGGCGCACGGCGCGATACCAGGTGGCCTGGGTATCGTCGAAGGCGGCGAGATTCCGTATACTGCCGCAGCGCGGGCGACACAGCAGGAGAACCTCCAGTATTGGCTGGAGCGCGACCCCGCCACCAAGTGCTACATGCCGGGGGTGCCGCGCGCCACCTACATGCCGTATCCCTTCCAGCTGGTCCAGACTCCCGAGTACGTGCTGCTCGCGTACGAGTTCGCCAGCGCCAGCCGGATCGTCTACATGGACCGGCCAGATTTTGAGGCGCCGGTCGACTCCTGGATGGGCCACAATATCGGCCGCTGGGAAGGCGAGACGTTGGTCATCGATGTGACGGCCCAGATGCCGGACACCTGGCTCGACATGTCGGGCAACTGGCACAGCAACGCGATTCACGTGGTGGAGCGGTACACGGCGCTCAGCGAGAACCACCTCATGTATGAGGCGACCATCACCGATCCTGAGGTGTACACACGCCCCTGGACCATTCGGCTCCCGCTGTATCGACGGATGGACGAGAACATGCAGCTGCTCGAGTTCAAGTGCGTGGAGTTCGCCGAGGAACTGATGTACGGCCACCTTCGGAAGGACCCGGATCTGACCCCAAGCTTCCGGGCCAGTGGACACGGCTCTGACCGTCAGATTGCGCTCGAACCGCCGCAATAGTCTCGTGTTCGTTGTCGCCGTGTTGCGCCTGCTGCCGGTCCTGCCGGCAGCGGCGCAGCCGGGCGACATGTCGACGCCACACGCCCAGGGGCGACCAAGATCTTGGGAGGGTGAACGAATCTGGTGTTGACGCAAAGGTGTGAAGTGTTGATAATCACAGAAGGCTTTTATTTTCATATTTTGGAGGCGAATCAGATGCGAAGAAACATTACCATCGTCCTGGCTGGGGTTGTCATGGCGCTGGCCACCGTGCCGGTGGTCGCGCATCACGCGTTCTCGGCCGAGTTTGATGCCAACCGTCCCATCCACCTCGAGGGAAAAGTGGTGAAGATGGAGTGGATCAACCCGCATGCGTGGGTCCATCTTGAACTTGAGGATGGGACCGTGTGGATGGTTGAGGGCGGAACGCCCAACACGTTGCTCCGCCGCGGCTTCTCGAAGAACTCGCTGCTGCCCGGCACCGAGATCATCGTTGACGGGTATCAGGCGAAGGACGGTTCCGACAAGGGCAACGGTCGCGACCTGACCTTCAAGGACGGCCGCAAGCTGTTCATGGGTTCGTCTGGCACCGGCGCGCCGTCTGACGGTCGCGACGCCACGGAACCTGAATAAGCCGACCGTCGACAAGTTCGACGACCGCTCGTGACGTGTGTGTTGAAGAGGGCCTGGACGCGAGAGCGTCCAGGCCTTTTTTTGTGCGCCGCGAGCTGCTGGTACGATGACCTCGGGAACCAGGGACGCTCGCGTAGAATGGAAGACGCGCTCCGTGGCCAAGATGTCCTTCCGGGCCCACTCGACCCTCACGCTGGTGTCGCTCGTTCTGGGCGCGGCGGTGCTGACCGCCGTCCCTGTGCAGCGTCGCGACGGCGGCGCCGAGATCTTTCGTTCCGGTGTCGAACTGGTCCAGGTGTCGGCGACCGTGGTCGACGCGGACGGTCGGCTGGTCGGCGATCTGGAGAGGGATGACTTCGAGATCTTCGAGGATGGGCAGCCTCAGACCCTGACCCACTTCACGCGCGACCGTGTGCCGCTCAGTCTCGGCGTGGTGCTCGATATCAGTCAGAGCATGTATGGCCAGCGCATCGACGACTCGCGACTGGCGCTCGACCAGTTTCTCGCCGACCGGCTCGACCCCGCCGACGAGGTCTTCGTCATCGTCTTCAACCACAGCCCGCTCGTGGAGGTGTCCTGGACCCTCGGTCCGCGGCGTGTGCGCAACCGGCTCGACGACATTCGCCCCTGGGGCGGGACCAGCATCTACGACGCCATGATGGAGGCGCTGCCGATGTTCGAGACGCGCGCCAACCAGCGGGCCGCCGTGGTGTTGATCTCCGACGGGTCTGACACGGGCAGCAAGGCAGACGTCCGCGATGTGCGCCGGCAGTTGCGTCGGAGCGACGCGTTCGTGTACGCGATCGCCATTGATGCGCCCCAGACCCGGGCTATCAATGACCGGGTGAATCCGCACGCCTTGCGCGAGATCACCACCGAGAGCGGCGGCTACACCGAGGTTGTGCACGACAGTCCGGAGCTCGCGCCGGCGACGGCTCGTATCGCGGACGAGCTCAACCATCAGTACACGTTCAGTTACGCACCGACGCGGCCAGCCGATGGCACGTATCGGTCGATACGAGTACGTGTCCCGGGGGACCAC
>CALBET010000392.1 GCA_937888665.1 uncultured Acidobacteriota bacterium | reverse complement strand
GCCCCGGCCGCACCGGATTCGCGCACTTCTTCGAGCACGTTTCGTTCAACGACTCCGAGAACGTGCCGGTGGGCTCGAACCGCAAGCTCATCCCGGAACTGGGCGGCACGCGCAACGGCGGCACCAGCTCCGACATGACCATCTATTACGAGGTGGTGCCGAAGGACGCGTTTGAAAAGATCCTGTGGATCGACTCCGACCGGCTCGGCTACATGATCAACACCGTCACCGAGGCCGCCCTGGAGCGCGAGAAGCAGGTCGTCAAGAACGAAAAACGCCAGCGGGTGGATAACGCCCCTTACGGACATACCCAGATGGTGCAGCGAGCCGCGCTGTATCCCGAAGACCATCCCTACCACTGGACCGTCATCGGCTCGCTGGACGACCTGCAGAACGCCACGCTCGAAGACGTCCAATCCTTCTACAACCGACTGTACGGCGCCAACAATGCCACGCTCGTCATTGCCGGCGATATCGACATCGAAGAGACGAAGGCCCGGGTCCAGTATTGGTTCGGCGAGATCCGCCGTGGTCCGGAGGTCAAAGCGCCCTATCCACGGCCGGTCTATCTCGACGCCTCGCGGTCCTTGATGTACGAGGACAACTTCGCGACACTACCCGAACTGCAAATCGTCTTTCCGACCGTCGAGCAGTATCACGAGGATGCCTACGCGCTCGATATCCTGGCTGACCTGCTGGCTGACGGCAAGCAGGCGCCGCTCTACGAGGTCATCGTTGCGGAACGCCGGCTCGCGCCGAACGTGACCGTACGCCATCAGGTGGCCGAAATCGCCGGCGAGCTCGGGGTCCGGGTTCGCGCCAACGCCGGAACCGACCTGGACGACGTGCAGGCGGCCGTCGAGGAAGGCCTCGCGCGCTTCGAGCGCGAGGGCGTGCGCCCCATCGCGCTCGAGCGCGCCAAGGTACGAGCCGAACGGGCTCTGCATGACGGCAAAGGAAGCGTGCTGGACAAGGCGTTTCTGCTCGCCGAGTTCAACGAGTTCACGAACGACCCCGGCTACATCACCACCGCCGCCGAGCGCACCCTGGCGGTCACCGCCGACGACGTCATGGCGGCGTACAAGCGGTATGTCAAGGGCCACACCTCGGTGACCACGAGCTTCGTTCCGCGCGGTGAGCTGGACCTCGCCATCGAAGGGGCCGAACCGGCCGTGGTCGTCGAAGAGGCGATTGTTCAAGGGGCCGAGGCAGAGGTTTCGCAAGGTGAAGAGGCCAACTACGCCCGCACCAGAACCGAGGCCGACCGGTCCGAACCGCCCCTGGGCGACCCGCCACTGATCTCCGCGCCGCCGGTCTGGCAGGCCACTGAAGCGAACGGGCTAGCCGTGTACGGCATCGAGTCGGACGAAGAAGCGCTCGTCGCCTTCGACCTGACGCTGCCCGGAGGCCAGCTCGGCGACCCACCCGGCAAGACCGGAGTCGCTGGCCTGCTGGCTTCGCTGATGATGGAGGGCACTGCCCGGAAGACCCCGGCCGCACTGGAAGAAGCGCTCGACCTCCTTGGTGCCCGCATCACTGTCATCGCCGGGCGAGAGTCAATCCGTCTCTCCGGCAGCACCCTCGCCCGCACGTTCGAGCCTACGATGGCGCTGGTTGAGGAGCTCATGCTAGCGCCGCGGTGGGACGAGACTGAGTTCGAAAGGCTGGAGCGCGAGCTGGAAACTCGGCTACGTGACCAAGCCGGCAATCCCACAACCATCGCGAACAATGTCTTCGGTCGGGTGCTCTACGGGAACGACCATGCGTTCGCTGACCCACCGACCGGCACACCGGACACGGTGGCCGACATCGAGCTCGACGACCTGAAAGCCTATTTCGCGAAGTATGTGTCGCCGAGCCAGGCCAGCTTCCATGTCGCTGGCGCCGCGACACAGGCTCAGGTGGAGATGGCGCTGGCCAGTCTGACCGAGCAGTGGCCGGCCGCGCCGGTCGACATTCCCACACAGCCCGCACCGCCGACGGTCGCCCGGCCAACCGTCTACTTTGTGGATGTTCCCGGCGCGAAGCAGTCGGTGCTGCAGGTGGGCCGGCTCGCTTTATCCGCCACCGACCCCGACTACACCCGTCTGGACTTCGCCAACGAGCGTCTCGGCGGCAACTCGAGCGGACGGTTGTTCCAGCTACTACGGATCGAGAAGGGGTACACGTACGGGGCCACATCTGGCCTCGTCGAAACAGTCGAGGTCGGCCCCTGGATGGCCCGCACGAGTGTCCGCGCCAATGTCACCCTGGAGTCGCTTGAGCTGGTGCGCGACCAGATTCGCGACTATGCCGCCACGTTTACGGAGGAGGATGTTGCGGTCACGAAGAATCAGGTCATCAAGAGCAACTCACGGGCCTTCGAGTCTCTGGGCGCGAAGCTGGGCCTGTTGAAGCGGATGAGTCGCTACGACCTCCCCACAGACGTCGTAGAACGGGACCAGGCAACGTTAATGGCGATGACGCTGGAGGATTTCCAGGAGGTCATCGAGGCGTACCTCGACGAAAGTCGCATGATCTACGTGGTTGTAGGTGATGCCGCAACCCAACTCGGCCGGATGGCCGAACTGGGCTACGGGGAGCCGGTGGTGCTGGATATCTACGGGCGCCCGCAGGGCGGAACGCCGGTGCGACGCTTGGACCGTCGATAGGCCGTCGCTCCTTCGTCAGTTCTTCTTCGACGTTTTCCGACCAGGATTCTTCGCCGAAGCCGCCTTCCGCTTTCGTCCCGGACGTATCCCGCGGCCGATGATGAACCTCGGGTCGTAGTTGAAACTTTCGCCGTTCCCCAGGTCCGCCGTGACAGAGTACTTGTACGTCTGATACGGTTTGGCCGGGTCGAGTGGTCTCGGGATTTTCTTTCCCTTTTTAACCCAGAACGCATTGTTGTTAACGAAAGGACCTGCGCCGGGATCGATCCTGAGATCCAACTGCTTATTGCCGTTGCCGATGTTCCAGAAAAGCACCTCATCTCCGTTGGCCGTATCCGGTATGATTCTCGTCTCCCAGCCGTAGAGCTGCAGGCTGACCTTGGTGGTGTTGCCGCCCGTTGAAATCGCCTTCAACTTCACTGTGTGCTGAGTGTATGCCATCTCCATAGCCTCCTTGAACCTGCATCACGCGATGCGACTTGCCCCCAGTCAGGGCCCCCCATGACTTCGTGCCGCCAGTTGCTCGGCGCCACCAAGCTTCCCTTCCGCACCGTGTTCACGGCGCACGCCGGTTGCCAGACGTCTGGAGAGCGTTCGCTAACGACTAGCCACGACCCCCAGAAAACCCTCTGTGTCTCGGATCGACGCGAACCACGGATTCTGCAACACCAGCGCGGGCGTCATGCCGCGGTTGAGAGCCTGACCCAGCTGGCTGACCGCCTCGTCCGTTTGGCCAAGTTGCTGGTAAACCTGCGCTGCTTGCAACCGCAGCTCCGCGTCGTCGGGAGCCAGTCCGAGTGCGTCGGCGATCAGATCGAGTGCTCGCGCGGAGCGCCCGAGCATGGCGTTATACAGTGCCATGTCGCCGAGCAACGGGGAATCATCGGGTGTGGTGGCCCGAAGCTCCTCGGCGAGCTCGAGAGCGCGACCATAGGCCGCAGCCGCACGCTCCTGTTCACTCGAGCTCCAGTAGAGCGCGTCACCCAGGTTGCCCCAGATGAGGTAGTTCCCTTCGTCCAGATTGCGCGCGTCCTCATACAACCCCGCCGCACGCAAATACCGGCCCTGAAAGAAGTAGAGCGTGGCGAGATTGCTGTAGCCGGATACGCTCGGTCGGATCTCAACCGAGCGCTCCAGCGCGTCGAACGCCTCGGGCCACAGTTCCTGATAGACGTAGGACACGCCCAGGTTCGAGTAGCCGGCGAAATTGTCGGGGGTCAGCCGAATGACTTCCTCGAACGCCTCAGACGCGTCAGCGTATCGAGCTTCCGACACATAGAACGCACCCAGCCAGTAATAGCCGACCCAATCGTATGGTCGGACTTCCACCACCTGCCGGTGCGTTTGCTCGGCATCCGTGGGGCTGCCCATCTGCTCGTAGACGACGGCCAGTCCGTGTAACGCGTCGGGGCTCGTGGGGTCGATGGTAATCGCTCGCGTGAACGCCACGACCGCCTCATTGTTCCGTCCGAGACTACGGTAGGCGATGCCGCGGCATACATGAGCCTCGGTGAGGCTGGCGTCAAGCGCTGCGGCTTCCTCACACTCGGCCGCGGACTGGACCGCATAGGCAGCTTGATTGGTCTGGTCGTGTTTCTCCCAATACGCAGCGCCCAGTCCGGCGTGCGCCATCGCGTAGTTCGGGTCGATCTGGAGCGCGCCGCGGAACGCCGACACGGCCCGGTCAGTGTCAGCCCCCCGGTCGAATCGCTCGAGATAGCCACGTCCCCGGAGGTAGAGGTGATAGGCCTCGGGCAGTTCCGTGCCGTAGTCTCGCAGGCGATCGATCTCGTCGGAGGTCAGGGTCAGCCCCAACAGCCGCGGGGCCTCGGTGATGACCAGGTCCTGCAGCGAAAAGAACTCCGCTTCGGGGGCGGTCACGGTGGCGGTCTCGACTTCTCGCCCGCCCGGCGCCTCGACCAGGGTCACCGTCGCGTGCAGATCGGTTCCCTCGTGTCGCGCCCCGACGAGCATTGCGTGTCCGACGCCGAACTCTGTACCAACCGCCCTGACGGTGGGCTCATCCAACGACCGCATCATGCTGACTGGCGCCACCTGGAGCCCGTGCGACCCCGACAGCGTGCCGAGCTTCGAACGCAGCGCGTCGGCAAGGCCGCCGGCGAGCGCCCGGTCGTCGAGCGATGCAGCTGCAAGCGGTATCACTGCCAGGTAGAACTGTTCCTTCGGGCCGATCACCGCCTGGCGGATTGCGGCCCTGTCCGTCCCCGGCACGGCGGACCAGTGCGGCGCGATGCCGGCGTAGATCGCGACCAGAAGCGCGAGACCAGCCGCCGCCACGCCGATCTTGGAGACTTTGAACGCCTTCCGCCACGGTTGGGCGTCCAGTGGCGGCGTGAATGGTTGAGAATCCGTCACCTGCGCCAGCTCGAGCAAGTGCACCGCCTCTTCGCCCGTCTGCACCCGCTTGGCGGGGTTTTTGGCCAGCAGTTGCGAGCACAGCTGATCGTGGAGCGGGCCCAGCTGATTGTTCACTGACGACGGCGGGGGCGGGTCGACGTGCAGCACCTGTCCGACGATCTCCGCCTGGGTTCGCCCGGAAAACGCTCGACGACCGGTGAGGCACTCGTAGTAGACGGCGCCCAGGGAGAACAGGTCACTGCGGCCGTCGACCGGCCGGTGCTGAAGCTGTTCCGGCGACATGTAGGGCGGTGTACCGGCAAGGTCGAGCGTGTCGGTGATCGTCCGTTCCTCCCCGGCGGGGTCATCCGGCTCTTTCCGGGCCAGCCCGAAATCGAGCACCTTCACTCGCTCGTCGTTCGTCAGGACGATGTTCTGCGGCTTGATGTCCCGATGCACGACGCCCTGGCGATGCGCCGCCGCGAGCGCTTCTGCCACCTGGAAGACGATCCGCAGTGCCTCGTTGGGGGACGGGACACCCCGTTCGAGGCGCTTGGCGAGGGTCTCGCCCTCGACGTACTGCATCACGATGAAGCTGAGGTCACCCTCGGTGCCCACTTCGTGGACGGCGCAGATGTTGGGATGGTCGAGTGATGCGGCGGCTTGCGCTTCGCGCAACAGATTCTTGCGGACCTGGTGGTCTGTGAGGTCCGTCGACGTCAGGAGTTTGATCGCGACCTGTCGCTTCAGTTCCAGATCGTCGGCGAGGTAGACCTCTCCCATACCGCCGGCACCGAGCCGGCGCCGAATCCGGTAATGGGATACCACCTCAGGCAGCATCGTCAGATCCATGTCTCGACGACGGGGTCACCGAACCCGACCTGTCTGCGCCGTGCTGCGAGGCATTGCGGGCGCGCCAGAACTGTAGAAGAACGACCAGTATATCCATATCCGTGATGGATCGATCGCGAAAAGACCGCGCTGTCGACCGATCTCGAAAGGGTAGGATCGCGGCGTGGAGCTGATCGATATCGCGCTCGGCGTGGTGCTGACCGTCATCGGGGCGATCGCCGCCGTGCTCGCGGCGTTCTACTGGGCGGGCGGCGGCCTCACCCTGCTGTCGTTCGGGCTCTTCACCGTCGGTTTCGGCCTCACCCTGCTCCTCGGCTCCGACGCGGTCGACACGTTCATCGGGATGTCCCCGGCTGCGCGGGGATACGCGTTCTCGATTCTGGGCTACTGGTTCCCTGTGCCTGGCGTCATGTTCGCCGAACAGCTTCGCGGACCGGGCTGGCATTCCTCGTTGCGCAGGCTCTGGCAGGCGTGGATTCCGCTAGCGGCCACGCTGACCCTCGTCGATATCGTCACCGCCAGTCCGTTCGCGGTCGGCGACCTCTACCGGCTGTTTATCATCATCATGCTGGTCATCGTCTTTGGACACGTGTTGGGGCCGGGCCCCTTCACAGCGCCCGCTGAGCGACGTCTCCGGCGGTGGGGGTCAGGCCTGCTGCTGGTCTTCTTCCTGCACGACAACCTGGTCGCACTCGGCTATCTCCCCTGGCAGCTCGCTCTACAAAGCGTCGGATTCACGGCGTTCGTGGGCTCGCTCGGCCTCATCACCGCGCAGCGGTTCTTCACGAACCAGCGCGAACTGGTGATCGTAGAGCACGAGATGAACACCGCCCGCGAGATCCAGGCCTCGATTCTGCCCGAGCACCCACCGCAGACGGACGGCCTGACGGTGGCCGTCCGCTACGCGCCCATGCGCGCGGTAGCGGGCGACTTCTACGACTTCGTCGCCGTCGACAACCATCGACTGGGCATGCTGGTGGCGGACGTGACCGGGCATGGGGTTCCCGCCGCCATGATCGCGTCGCTATCGAAGGGGGCATTCTCCGCACAGGCCGACCGGGCCGCCGCCCCTGGTGCGTTGCTGGCGGGTATGAACACCGCACTGTGCGGCAGCCGTCTCGAGCGCCAGTTCGTGACCGCGAGCTACGTCTTTCTGGAGCCGGAAGCAGGGAGCATGTCATACAGCGGCGCCGGCCACCTGCCGCCACTCCTCTGGCGGGCCAGCTCTCGCGAGGTCGTCGAGCTCGGCGGCGGGGGCATCTTTCTCGGATTTCTCCCCGATGCCGAGTACCCCACCCAGAAGGCCGACCTGAGGTCGGGAGACCGGCTCCTGGTCTACACGGACGGTGTCACCGAAGCCGCCGACCCGGCCGGTCGCTTCTTCGACGAAGCGCGGTTGAAACAGTTCGTCGCCTCGAACTGCGGTCTCGGCACGGAGGCGTTCGCCGACGCGCTGATGGCGCGGCTGCGAGCGTGGGCCGGGCACACCTCCACCGATCAGCCGTTCGAAGACGACGTGACACTGGCAGTCGTCGACGTGGTCTGAGGGCGACAGGGAGGACCGATGCGGAGGCGTCGATCTAGCCCGTCGGACCGCGGCCCTGAAGGGCCTTGCTACGGCGGGACGCCCCCCACGCACAACTCGCGGGAGCCGCGGTCCTGCTGTGCCCGCTTGACGGTGGGAGTGAAGGCGATGTCGCTGATGGATGGTCTGGTTGTCATGGTGTTGCTCCTCCGGTGCCGCAGGGCGTTCGTCATCCGGCCCCCTGCGGGCTGATGAAGGACAGTGCATCGGTGATGCCAGAGTCAGTAAAAGGCAGTAACTAGCTGTGAAAAGGCGCCTTGTTGGCATACGTGGACGACCTGGTGACAGACGTGGCTCGCACGAAAAACGAAATATCGTGGGGTTCCAACGATATATCGGTGTAGATTCATCGGATGGCTGATCGCGACGGCGAGGGGAAAGATGGAGGGG
>CALBET010000391.1 GCA_937888665.1 uncultured Acidobacteriota bacterium | reverse complement strand
GGCCTCCCAGGAGGAGGCCTGCCAGCTGGCAACCCCCAACAGCCCCGCGGCCAGTCCGATCGCCACCCCGCTCTGCGTCCAATCTCGCGTTCCCGCCGGCACCAACCCCCAGCGCAGCAGGGCGAGCGGCTTGATGGCCCGCATCTCGAGGAGCGGCCCCAACGCGAACAACAACGACACCGCCACGCCCACGATGAGGCCCTGTGACACGGCCGACGCCGTCAACCCATACGACAGGTCAGCCAGACCGGCCGCGGTGGCGGCCTGGCCGGCGACCGATGCCGGGATCGCGGCCATGACCCCACCAGCCAGGGCCACCCCGAGCAGCGATCCCCCAACCCCGAGCACCGCCACCTGGGCCACGTAAATGGCCAGCACCTGCCCGCCGGTGGCCCCGAGGCACTTCAAAATCGCTACGCTTCGCACCCGCTGCTGCACGAAGACGCGGGTCACGCTCCACACGCCGATACCGCCCAGAATCAAGACGATGAACCCGATCAGGCTCAGATAGTTCTCGGCTCGCCGCAGGTTCGAGGCAATACGATCCTCGGTGCGACGATAGGACCGGATACTGACAAACTCGTCGCGAAGCGGGTCTCGGAGCGCGTCCACCAGCGGGTCGATCCGCGGTTCAGGTACTCGCAGCAGCAACTGCCGCTCGGCGCGAGTCCCCAACCCGAGCAACCCGGTCGCCAGGAGGTCGGCATGGTCGACCAGGACGCGCGGTCCGAAGCTGAACGCCCCCAACTGCCCGCCTGGCTCTCGAAGGATGACGCCGCGAATCTCGAACGTACGCCCGCCGATGATGATGTTGTCCCCGACACGCACATCGAGCTGCACGAGCAACTCTGGACGCACCAGCGCTCCCCCGCCGGCGAGGAGGTCATGACGATACGTCAGGCCATCCTGCAGCACGAAGGTCCCGTAGAAGGGGAACGCCGCCTCCACGGCCCGCAGTTCGACCACTTTGGCGACAGTCTTGGTGTCGTCGGCCGGACGCGCCATCGTGGCCATCTCGATGGATGCGGTCCGCGAGATCTCCGGCTCGGCCGCCAGCGCGTCCTCAAGCAGCGCCAGCGCCTCGTCCGACCAGGGCTGCCCGGACTCGATCATGATATCGGCGGCGGTCAGCGCCCGGGTCTCTGACGTCATGGCCACCCTGACGCTCTGGATCACCGAGCGCAGGGCGACAATGGCGCCGACACCGACCGCCACACAGATGAAGAAGAACCCCAGTCGTCGCCAGGACGCACGCAGCTCGCGTCCGACCATGCGGAGGACGAAGGTCACACCGTGACCTCAGGCTCCGGCTCACGTCTCACCCGCTCCGCCCGACCGTCTCTCATGCGGAGCATGACGTCGGCTGTCGACGCGAGGTCGGCGTCGTGAGTCACCAGCACGATGGTCGTGCGGCGCGCGGCGTTCACCGACTGCAGCAACTCGACGATATGCTGGCCGTTGGCGCTGTCGAGGTTGCCGGTCGGCTCGTCGGCGAGCAGGATCGGGGGATCGTTTGCCAGCGCCCGAGCGATCGCGACTCGCTGTTGCTCGCCGCCTGAGAGTTGCGCCGGATAGTGATGGGCGCGGCCCTCGAGCCCGACGTCGGACAACAGCGCCCGCACCCGATCGCGCGCACCGGCGGCGCCCGCGATCTCGAGCGGCACCAGCACGTTCTCGAACGCGGTCAGTGACGGAACCAGGTGAAAGAACTGGAAGACGAACCCGATCTTCCGTCCGCGGAGCCGCGCCAACGCGTCCTCGTCCAGCGCGGTGATCGCGTCCCCGTCAATGAGGATTTCGCCCGTGGTCGGGAGGTCGAGACCGGCGATCAGCCCCAACAACGTCGATTTGCCGCTCCCTGACGGTCCGACGATGGAGAGATACTCGCCGGCGGCGATAGACAGATCGAGCGGCTGAACGATAGTCAAGGGCTCGGTGCCGCTCAGGACGGTCTTCGACACGTTACGTAACTCAATCATGCGGACAACTCAGATGGCGCGGCGCGGACGCGCTTACGGCGCATCCGCGGCCAGGGCGGGAAGCAGCGGCTCGAGCGCCGCGCGCACACGGGCGGCCACGATACGGGCCCCTTCGGGGTTGGGATGGATGCCATCGGCCTGGTTCAAGGCAGGCTCTGCGGCAACGCCGGCGAGCAGGAACGGCATGAAGGCGACGTCGAAATCTCGTGCCAGTTCCAGGAACGCCTCACGAAACTGACTGGTATAGGTCGAGCCGAAGTTCGGCGGCGCCTCCATACCCGCCAGCAGGACGGCGATACCCTGCTCTCTGGCCAATGAGACGATGCTCGACAGATTCTGTTGCATCTGGTCGGCCGGAAGGCCTCGCAAGCCGTCGTTGCC
>CALBET010000390.1 GCA_937888665.1 uncultured Acidobacteriota bacterium | reverse complement strand
CTGCAGGCGGCGGAGCCGACGTCATGAGCGTGCTGCTGGTCGTGCATCACACCCCCTCGCCCGCCACCCGGGAATTGCTCGAGTCCGTGCTGGCGGGTGCCCACGACCCCGATATCAGTGGGGTACAGGTGGTGGTGCGCCCCGCTCTGGCCGCAACCCTCACCGACACGCTCAATGCAGACGGCTACCTGTTCGGAACCCCGGCGAACTTCGGGTACATGTCCGGTGCGCTGAAGCATTTCTTCGACACGGTGTATTACCCGGTCCTGGACCACGTGGCCGGCCGGCCCTACGGTCTGTGGGTGCACGGCAACAACGACACCGCCGGAGCCGTCTCGTCCGTCGAGAGGATTTCCGGCGGGCTCGCCCTGGCGAAGTCGGCTGAGGCGCTCACGGTCACCGGCGACGTCGACGCCACCGCCCGACAGCGGGCCTACGAGTTGGGCGGCACGGTGTCCGCCGTGCTGATGACGCGGTCGTAGGGCCGCCGACGGGAGAGGGAACTGCCATGCCCGGAATTGCTGACCTGGCGCTTGGGGCGGCCCCGATTTTCGGCGGCGCGCTAATGGGCGTGATCGCCGGCAGCTTCAAGGGTCCCGACTATCGTGCCGCGATCAAGGATGATCTCGACCTGCTTGCGAAGATCCCGCCGGAGAACGTCGAACTGCGGGCCGCTCTGCAGCGGAGCATCGACGCCCGGATCGGCGATCTGGTGGTCACAATGGACAAGAGCCGCGAGCTGAGGCAATCGGCGGTCGGTTACAAGGGCGACTGGCGAGACGTCGTTGTGTTCATCTGCGCGCTGCTGTTCACGGTGGTGTGGTGGAACATCGACCACCAGCGAACCAACTGGATCGTGATGTTCGTCTTCCTCATCGCACTCAGCATCGTGACCGGCCTGTACGCGGCCCGCGGAGTCCTCGGCGCGTTTTTACGGCCGTTTCGGCGCGGCGGGGGATCAGCGGGCTAGATGCTCGCCGAAGAAGCTCGCCATCGCCGTCCAGTGCCGATCGGCGGCTGACGGGTCATACGGCGCGTTGTCAGTGACGGCGAATCCGTGCGCCGCCGAGTACCACTCGATCAGATGCTCGACGCCCGCGGCGGTCAGCGCGGCATCCAGCGTCGCGGACTGCTCCGGGGTGTAGGACGGGTCGTTCTTGGCCGCGCCCACGTACACCGCCGCCCTGATCCGGTCGGCCAGCAGATGCGGGCTGTCGGGATCGTCGGCGGCCAGTCCGCCGCCGTGAAAGGTCATCGCCGCGGCGACCCGGTCCGGGACGCGACCCGCCACCACCAGCGACGTCCGCCCGCCCATGCAGTAGCCGGTCGTCCCGAATCGCATCCCGGTGACCTCGGGCCGGGCCTGCAGGTAGTCGAAGAACGCGCGCGCGTCGGATGCC
>CALBET010000389.1 GCA_937888665.1 uncultured Acidobacteriota bacterium | reverse complement strand
CATTGCTGGCTTCGCGCTGTCGTATCGTGGCGGCTTGGAGCGGCGCGCGGGCTGCCAAGGCCGACGGGGATCAGGCCGATCACTATCGTTCCCTCGGGGGATCCGCCTCGCGTCTCGCCGGATTCATCGAATCTGTCGGGCACGAGCTTTCCTTTGCATCCACTGCCCGTTTGATCGAAGAGGCACTGCCTGGCTCCGCGCGCAGTCGCCACACGGCGGAGGCCCCCGGTCCGCTACTGATTGGCTCCCCGTACGGCATTCCTGAAGGCACTTCTCACGTGATATGGATCGGCGCGTGCGCACCAGAATTCGTTGCCAGCCCGTGGACAGCCTTCGAGCTCCAGGAGCTACGCGCCGCAAACCTAGACGTTGGAGGCGGTACGGGGAAAGCGTTTGCGCGTCGCTCCGCAGACCGCCGAGGACTGCGTAACATCACGGAATCCCTTCTAATCGTCGAGCTGCCTCGTACAGATCAGCGCAGGCGCCACTCCGCCTTGATTTCCCTTCGCAATGGGATGAGCCGGGCGGGGAAGGACCCTGATCTCGTACCTGTTCTCGACAATCCTGAACTATTTCCCGATGTCCGGCTCGCGAGTTGGACCCGGGGTGCTTCGTCGACTCAGCGCGTCGACTCTCAGCCAGAAAGATCCCTCTGGGATGCGCCCGAACAAGGCCTAAGTGACCGGGAGGTTCATAGCTATTCCGAACTGGAACGCCGGCTCGCGTGCCCGCTGGCGTGGACGTTCACCTACGCTGCGAAACTGCGCCGTGGAACCACGGCTTCCCTGCCCCAGGACCACACTCTTCAGGGCATCTTCGCCCATGCGGTGCTCGAGGAGGTCCTTGCCGGCCCGGTCGCAGAGTTGGGCGATGCTGCACAGCGCGCGGGCGAGATTTTTGATCAAAGAGTGGATGCAGATGCGGCACCGCTGACCGCGCCGGGAAGGAGTTTCGATCGACTCCGCCTGAAGGATCGGATTCAGGAAGCGGCCCGCACGATTGCCGACGTTCTCGCAAGTGCAGGATGCGACGAGGTGACGATGGAGGCTCGCATCGATGGCACGGCAAATGGTTTGCGCCTGGGCGGGTACATCGATTGTCTAGCCACTGCTGAGGGCCTAGCCGTGATCATCGACATCAAGCTCGGCAGTCTCCCCAAGAGAAAGGAACAGCTTGCTGAAGGCCGTGCAGTTCAGCTCGCGGTCTACGCAGCAACAAGGCCGGAGAAGACCGTCCGCGCTGGCTACTACATCATCAATGGTCGACGGCTTCTCGTCCCGGAGGGTGCCCCCATCCCTGGCGCGGAAACCACGGGCTCATTCTGTGAGGTCATCCCGGGCGCACCCGATTGGAGAGAAACGTGGCGGAGCTTTTCTGCGGCGATTGGTTTGGACCAAGCTTGGTTGAGCGGTGACCCGATCCCGGCTCGGCCAATCATGGAGCCCGACTCCTGGCCAGACGGTGCGGACTTGGTTCTCAAAGCAGAGGATCCGGAGTGCTGCAAGTGGTGTGATTTCGGCATCCTCTGTGGACGATCCAGGAGGGCGTGATTTTGTCCACAACGCTCATTTCAGCTTCCGCCGGCACCGGAAAGACGTACCGCATCTGCGAACTGATTGCGGATCGAATCATAGGTGGCCTCGATCCAGCCCAACTGATCGCCACCACCTTCACGCGCAAGGCCGCCACCGAGCTGGCGGAGCGAATTCGCTCCCGGTTGATTGAGGCACCCGATCTTGAGCCGGCGGAACGAGCTCGTATTCTTGACCGGCTAGAGCTTGCCTCCATAGGGACCGTGCACTCCGTCGGCCACCAATTCCTGCGTCGTTACGCACTAGACCTGGGTATTTCGCCCCGGCTCGAGGTTCTTGACGAAACAAGCGACGACGGTGGTGCAGGTCGTCACCTGCACAGGCTCATTGCCGAGACTCGCCCCGAGTTCTGGACGGAGTACGAGGAAGTGTGCGGACGCCTCTCCTTCGATAATCCTGGAGAACAAGCTCTTGATTTGCTCCAGCTCATACGGGGCAACGCCATCCAGGCTGGTCAACTACGCGATTGCTTGCGGGTATCCATGGATCGCTGGTGCTCCATCATTGGCGTCCCCGATTCCGAGCATCCAGGAATGTCGGGTGTGAAGAAGCTGGCCGAGGAGGCTTTTGCTCAGCTCGAAGGCATCGACGACACAACGGCTACAACCAAGAAGGCAAAGGAGTCGGTCGGCAACTACGCCCGGGCCGGCGTCAAATCATGGAAGGATCTCGCGCGGTTGACCAGCCTGGGTGCTGGGAAGAAAAGCGGAGCGGACCTTCTACTTGAAGATTTACGCGTCATGGGGCGCACGGTTCGCAAGGCTCCCGGGCTACACGATGATCTCCGCCGCTTTTCCGAACTCGTCAGTGGGATCGTCGAGCACCTGGATCTGGCTTACGGCTCATACAAACTCGAGCGCGGCTTGGCAGACTTCACTGATCTTGAGCGGTGTTTCCTGGACCTTGTTCGACACCCTGATCTAAAGCAATCCATCGCCTCGGAGATCGGGCTGTTTGTCGTCGACGAATTTCAGGACACGAATCCGATCCAACTGGCGATTTTTCGCTCCCTGCGTAGCCTCGCGGCGGAAACGGTATGGGTCGGCGATCGCAAGCAAGCCATTTTCGGCTTTCGGGGCACCGACGCGGGCCTTGTCGATGGCGTGTGGCAATCACTGGAGGCGACGTCCGAGCGCCTCGACACCAACTACCGAAGTCAAGGGGGCATGGTTGCGACCGTCAGCGCCATGTTCGAACCCGTGTTCGGTCTCGATGACGTGCGAGTTCATTCAAATCGCGACGCGGCCCCAAAAGCGATCGAGCGTTGGGCATTGCCCAAAGGAAAGGTGAGTGACTGCATTGCCATCACCGCCGGCGGCATCGTTACACTGTTGAAAGAACGCTCCGCTCTGCGCCCGGTGGACATTGCCGTCCTGGTGCGAAAGAACCAACGTGCGACAGACATGGCCGCTGCTCTGCGGGAGGTGGGCGTTCCCGCGGTTGTTCCCCTTCCCGGCTTGTTCAAGAGTCGCGAGGGCGCCGTTGTGCTGACAGCGCTCCGAATTGTGAGCGACCGCGATGACTCTCTTGCACGTGCAGAGCTACTGCATCTGATTTCGACCCCCCCTACCGAGGCCACCCCCCCATGGTTCCACCAGCGCTTTGCGGAATTGGAGAGTGGCGCAGCCAAGAATTCTCCATTTGAAAGTCACGACGTTCTATCTGGACTAGCCAGGCTTCAGGTTGCCGATCTCGCGCCTGCTGACCTCGTTCATTCCGTTGTCGCGGCCTGTAATTTGGGTGGCCTCATCGCCGCCTGGGACAATCCCACCGCACGTGCAGCCAATCTCGACGCCACGGTTGACGCTGCGGATGCGTACGAACATGCCGCCGTGCGCGATGGCCGTCCTGCTACACCGGCGGGTCTGGTGGCGCACATTGACAGCCTCGTCGCAAACGATCAGGTCCGGATTCGGCGCCAGGGCCCGAGCGAT
>CALBET010000388.1 GCA_937888665.1 uncultured Acidobacteriota bacterium | reverse complement strand
CCGAACCCCACGCGGCCGCTGCGCGGGGGCCCCTGCATGCCCCACTCCGCGGCCGCGGGGCGGCTAGTGTGTGCGCTTGGAGCCGCCACGGTCGCGCAGCAGGTGGTTCATGGCGCGCCCGTAGTATCTGAGTACCTGCCGCTCGCGGACCCGGTATCGGTCTCCTTCAACCACGATGATGCCGCGGGCCACGAGCGGCCCGGTCCCCTGGTCGACGGCGTCGCGACCGCTCTCAACCCCGAGGTTGGCGTTGACAAGGCGCAACGCGTCGAGCTGTCGATCGATCCGGTCTTCGAGATCCTGCCGTCGCGTCGAGGGACGGAGGGACGCGGCCAGGAGCGCCGTCGGGAGCACTTTGTAGGCTTTCCCGATCGCGTCACGGGTGCGGCGGGTCAGCATGACCAGATCGCGACGAGACTCCGGGTCCACTGTGGCTAGCGGAATCGGCTGACCGAAGGTGACGAATGCTCGGGATTCGTAGCCTACGGCGTAGCGCACCATCTCCGCGACTTCCGCCGTGAAGGGCCGTTGTCGGCGCTTGACGCCATGCCGAGCCAACGTCTGGTCTTCGAGAACCAGGTCGTAGGCGATGGCCACCGGGACGATCACCGCGTCCGGGTTGCGCGCGTGCACCACCGCTTGCAGCAGGCCGGTCTTGAGCGATTTGAATTCACCGCTGTAGCTTCGGCCGCCCTCGAGGTACAGGAACAGGTCATGGCGATGCACGATTTCAGCGACGTAGGCCCGAAGGGTTGTGAGATACGCGGGGTCGCGGGAGTTGCGCCTGATCGGAATTGCGCCGGTGACATGCCGATTCAGCAGACCCATCGCCCCGTTGAACAGGTTGATGCCAGCAGCGATGACCGGTGGACGAATCCCGTTCTCGTCGAGCACGAGCAGCTCGACAAGATAGTCCATATGGCTCTTGTGGTTGGACGCGTAGATGACCCGGTTCGTTCGGGTCGCGGCCTGGGGTATCTCGATCTGCTCGGGGTGCCGACGCACCTTGCGTAGGATTGGGTACAGCGGGTGTTTCAGGGTGCGATACAGGGAGTATCGCTGCGTCGTTCTGAGTTCGTCGAGATACGAAGAAATGCGCTCCTGGGCCTGATCCGGCGTCAGATCCGGGCCGCCGCGCAGGTATCGCGCCACCTCTTCACGAGACAGCACAGCCTGCGTGATATCCTTCTCCACGCGCGCACTATACCATGGGGTCAATCGACCGAATTACGGGCGCCCGCAGCCAGATCCATGGTCTTCTCCCGGGCGAAGATCACTGCTCCACGGTGACGATGGCCGGCCGTGAGAGCCGCACGGTTAACATCGTGCCGGGCGGGAGCCCCGCCGGTTCGGCCTCGCTAGTCACCGCCGCGGCCGCGCCGCCGCCGGCCCCGATCGAGCCGCCGACGGCAGCACCGCGGGCGCCTCCGAAGATGGCTCCCAAAATTGCGCCGCCTACAGCGGCGCCGCCGATTTTGGCAACGCTGTCACGGCCTTTTGGGGCGCCTTCCCGATAGATGGTTTCGGTGACAATTTGGACCGATGGGCCTTCATCCATCACCAGCGTATGGAACCTGACGCCCAGACGGGCGGCGTCGCGCAGCTTGCCGGCCTGTTCGACGAGCACCACGGAGCCCAACATTCGAGTGCCGGCCGGGACCGCGACCTGGTCGGCGACCAAGACGTCCCTGGTTACTCGGGCCTCGATGGGGTCTTCGACCACCGCGGTGCGAGTGGAGACCGCCGTCTCCACCTGCAACCCGATGACTGAGTCGGCGGCGATCTCATATTCGGCGAGTACCGGGGTCGGTGCAATTTCCGGGGTCCGGTCGCCGACCAGCGGTCCGGCGCTGATCGGCGCGGGCGTATCCGACCCGGCTGGCGTATCGCCTTCCGCGCGGCTCCACCCCTCGACCGCGGGCAGGCCCGCTGGGGCTCGTTCAACCGGCGAGCTACGAGCGGGCTGCGGGTCTGACTCGATCGTGGTATCTTCCCGCGCCGCAGCCGGCGCCGCCGGGTCGGTCGCTCCAATGTCTGTGCGTGGCGCCCTGGACGGCGGTGCCTCCGATCGGTCGGCAGTTGATGCGCGTGCGACGCGTGCATTCGCCGGGGCATCGTCCGACGCCGGTGGGCTGGGACTGGGTCCTCGCTCCGTGCGCCGACTGTCCAGTCGCGGCCGGGCTGGCGTCGGGTTCGCGGGCGGTGGCGTCGCGGCCCTGGCCGCTGGCGTGGTCGGCGCCGATGTGAGTATCTCCGGCGCGGCAACCTCGGCGCCAGTCGGCTCTTGGTCCCCGACGAGAGCCTCGGTCGCGTCGACCGCCAGGCTCTCTGGAGCCGCGGTGGCCTGGGCCGTCCCGATGGCCCCGGCGTTCTCCACGACCTCCCGGTGGAGCGGAGCGCCGTTCTGGCGGACCGCCAGGTACGAGCCGGCCCCCGCCGCGAGCATGACAGCGGCGAGTCCGACGAGCGCGATCGGTTTGGTCAGCATCTCAGGTCCTCTCACCACACACGACCAGCAATTGTCATGCCTGATGTGGTCAGCGTCCCGACGGCTGGTCGTGCGGCGGCGTCCGGACGGCGGTCGGGGCCTGTTTGTCGGTCTCAGGGGCGGGCCTCGACACCCCCGCGAGCGGCCCTCGTCATCAAGACCAGATTCCCGAGTATCTCGCAAACGGCCCGTCACGAGCGAGCGAGCCCTGGCCCGAGGACACCGTGTCCTGTGGAGGGGACCAAATTCACAGTGTGGGCAGCGCCGTATCGTGTAAACTGGCCGTCGCTCCGGCCGCGAATCCTCAGGCAACGTATCGATCCCCGTGGCATCTGCATCACACAGACCTGAGCCGGACCACTACAGCCCGACGGTCAGGCTCGTCACCGTTCTGTTGCTGCTCTTCGGGTTCTTGATTGGCGTCAAGACTCTTGGAGAGGGATTCAAGCTGCTTGGTGGCGACGCGGTCGACCTCATCTTCTCCGCCACCGCGAGCCCCTTCATCGGCCTGATCGTCGGCATCCTGGCGACCACCATCGTCCAGAGCTCGTCGGTGACCACCGCCATGGTCGTCGGGTTGGTCGCGGCGCCTGACACGGCGTTACCGCTGTCGAACGCGGTGCCGATCATCATGGGCGCCAATATCGGCACGACCGTCACCGCCACCATTGTGGCCCTTGCGCACATGGGACGGCGGGACGAGTTCGAGCGGGCGTTTCCGATCGCCGTCTGTCACGACATCTTCAATTTTCTCACGGTGGCGCTGCTCCTGCCTCTGGAACTCATGACCGGGTATCTGCAGAAGACCGCGGTTGTCCTTGGCGAACTGCTCGAGGGGGTCACTGGAGTCGACTACGACAGTCCCTTCGCAGCTGCCCTGTCTGCCGCCGTCGACCCGCTCGAATGGCTCGCCGCGGCCCTGTTCGAGGTGGCGCAGGCGCAGGGAGTGCTCCTGATCGCGATCTCCGGCGTTCTCATCTTCTCGACGCTGTTCCTGCTCGTAAAGGTGATGCGGTCGTTGGTACGAACGCGGGTGGAAGGCCTGGTCACCAATGTGCTGGGGTCCAGCGCGGTCCTGTCCATTCTGGTCGGCATCGTCGTGACGGCCATGGTGCAGTCCAGTTCGATCACGACATCGCTCTTGGTCCCGCTTGGGGCGGCCGGGATCTTACGGCTCGAGCAGGCGCTCCCGATCACCATCGGTGCCAACATCGGCACGACGGTGACCGCCCTGTTGGCCGCGCTTGCCGGATCGGGCGCCAACGCGGTCTTCGGTCTCGAGATTGCACTCGTGCATCTGCTGTTCAATCTGACCGGTCTGGTCTTGATCTATCCGCTGCACGTGACTCGGAGCATTCCACTGCGCGCGGCTCGCTACGTGACCACGCTGGCGATGCGCTCCCGAAGGCTCACGCTGTTAGGGATCGCGGCACTGTTTTATGGCGTGCCCACGCTGTTGTTGTTCGTCGAGCGTGCGCTGAGGTAATCGCCCGACAGGGCACTCGGTCGAACGAGGGAGGTTTTTCACATGCTACGTACGTTGCTTGCGATTCTTCGCACCGATGATCCGCTGCAAGCGATTGGCGAGCGGTTCGAGCGGATGCTCACGCTCACCCAGGAGATGACCCTGGCGGCGGGCGAGGTGGCATTCGGCGGTGATGCCAGTCCGTCTCGGCGTACCCAACTCTATGAGCGCGATGT
>CALBET010000387.1 GCA_937888665.1 uncultured Acidobacteriota bacterium | reverse complement strand
GTGCATGGGGACATGACCCGGCCCTTCGTTCATGACCTGGATGTCGTACTCCCAGGCGATGCGGTTGAGTTCGCCCTGGGTGCGCAGCTCGGCGAACTGGGCCTCATCGTTGGCATCGGCGATCGACCCGGGGCGCAGACCGTCGCCCAGCGAGAACGACACGTCGTACGCCTGCATGATCTCGCAGATCTCGCGGAAGTGTGTGTATGTGAAGTTCTCCTCGTGATGCTCAAGACACCACTTCGCCATGATCGAGCCACCGCGAGACACGATTCCCGTGATACGACGCGCCGTCATGGGGATGTAACGCAGCAGGACCCCCGCGTGCACCGTGAAGTAATCGACCCCCTGCTCTGCCTGTTCGATGAGCGTGTCGCGATACAGCTCCCAGGTCAGCTCCTCGGGACGACCATCGACTTTCTCCAGCGCCTGATAGATCGGTACGGTGCCGATGGGCACCGGGGAGTTGCGAATGATCCACTCGCGAGTTTCGTGAATGTTCGGCCCCGTCGACAGATCCATCACGGTGTCGGCGCCCCACAACGTGGACCACCGCAGCTTCTCGACCTCCTCCTCGATCGAAGAGGACACCGCGGAGTTCCCGATGTTCGCGTTGATCTTGACGAGGAAATTCCGGCCAATCGCCATCGGCTCGAGCTCGGGGTGGTTGATATTGGCCGGAATGATCGCGCGTCCGCGCGCCACCTCGTCTCGGACGAACTCCGGCTCGAAACCCTCGCGCACGGCCACAAACTCCATTTCCTCGGTGACGACTCCGCGTCGCGCGTAGTGCAGCTGCGTCACGCCACCCGTGCCGCGCCGGGCGGCGAGCGAGCCGGCGGGCGCCGGGAGGTCGGCGGCCTGGCCATCCCGCGGCATCCGTGGGTGCTCCTCAATTCCCCCACGACCGGCAATCCACGACTCGCGCAGGGGCGGCAAGCCCAGCCTGACATCGCAGCCGTGCGGTCCGCTCGTGTCGTACACCCGGACCGGCGCCTCTCCGCCTGACAGCGCAACCTCCCGCATCGGCACCTGGACTCGGTCACCCGAGACCATCACTTTACGAGAACCGGGAAACGCCTCGGCGAACCCGTCCACGAGCGGCGATGAAAAAAAGAGGTTTTCGGCCATATTCGGCACTATAGCACGCGAGCAGGGCGGCCCGAGCCGCCCTGATCCGGCAACGCGCCTATAGTAGAATTCGTGCTGAACACTGCCCGGCGCGCGCCGACCCGCACCCCCGATTTTCATATTTCGAAAGGACGTCATGCCCCCGATCACCGACAGCCCGGTGAGCATCCGCCAGCGGACCCTCCGAGACACAGACCCCGCCATCGCCGGCGTCTTACGGGACGAGACCGCCCGACAGAACTCAGGTCTCGAGTTGATCGCGTCCGAGAACTTCGTGAGCCAGGCAGTCCTGGACGCTGTCGGTTCAGTGCTGACCAATAAATACGCAGAGGGATATCCGGGACGCCGGTACTACGGCGGGTGCGAGTATGTCGATATCGCCGAGTCGTTGGCGATACAACGGGCCGTGGCCCTGTTCGGAGCGGACCATGCGAACGTACAGCCCCACTCCGGCGCACAGGCGAACATGGCCGCCTATTTCGCGCTCATCAGCCCCGGCGACACCGTCCTCGGGATGGACCTCGCGCACGGCGGCCACCTCACGCACGGCCACCCGCTCAACTTCTCCGGCCAGCTCTACACTATCGTCCCCTACGGTGTGCGCCGGGACGACCAGCGTATCGACTACGACGAGTTGGAACGGTTGGCGCACGAACACACACCGAAGATGATCATGGTCGGGGCCAGCGCCTATCCGCGGATCATCGACTTCGCCCGTATCCGCCGGGTGGCGAACGACGTGGGCGCCGTGATGGTGACGGACATGGCGCATATCGCCGGACTCGTTGCGACCGGGGTCCATCCGAGCCCGGTGCCCCACTCCGACATCGTGACGAGCACGACGCACAAGACCTTGCGCGGCCCACGCGGCGGTCTGGTGCTCTGCCGTGAGGCGCACGCCAAGGCTGTCGATCGAGCGCTGTTCCCCGGCGTCCAAGGGGGACCGCTGATGCATGTCATCGCCGCGAAGGCGGTCTGTTTCAAAGAAGCGGCGGAACCGGCGTTCGCTGACTATCAGCGGCAGACGGTGGCGAACGCCGCGCGGCTGGGTACGGCGCTCGCCGATGCCGGGTTCCGGCTCGTCAGCGGTGGCACCGACAATCACCTCCTGCTCGTCGACGTGTTCGCGAAAGGCATCACGGGCAAAGTGGCGGAGGCGACGCTCGGCAAGGCCGGCATCACCGTCAACAAGAACGCGATCCCGTTCGACGAGAACCCACCGATGGTGGCCAGCGGGATCCGGATCGGCACGCCGGCCATCTCGACACGGGGCATGGCGGAACCGGAGATGGACGAGATCGCCGGGTTGATCGCGCGGGTCCTGGCCGACCCGGAAGACGACGCGGTGGGCACCATGGTCCGGGCCGACGTCCGAGCGATGTGCGAGCGGTTCCCGTTGTATCCAGACGTTACCGGCTAGTCCCGTGGGGACTAGCGAGCGCTCCACGTTGTTCATACCCGCGGCATGACTTCAGACCACATGGACAGTGCGCAGCCCGACGGCGAGACCAGAGAAGCGGCCCCGTCGCTCACGGAACGGGTCGATGCGGCGTTCGCCGCCGACGGCGCGCTGGCTCATGCGTTGCCATCGTTCGAAGCGCGCGACTCCCAGCGCGAGATGGCGGTCGGCGTCGCCGAGGTGTTCGAGAGCGGGGGGGTCCTGCTGGCAGAGGCGGGAACCGGGATCGGCAAGACGCTGGCGTATCTGGTGCCGGCCATCCTCAGCGGGCACCGGGTCCTGCTCTCCACCGGCACCAAACAGCTGCAGGATCAGATCTACTACAAGGATCTACCGGCCCTTCGTGGGGCGCTGAAGGTGGACTTCACCGCCACGTACATGAAGGGGCGAGGCAACTACCTGTGCCTCCATCGTTTCGACGCGTATCGCTCGGGAGACGAACTGCGTACCGCGACGGACGAGGGGTACGTGGAGGACATCGCCGAGTGGGCCCGGCAAACCGACACCGGCGACCGCGCGGAGATCGAGGACCTGCCGGACGACCTCCCGTTCTGGGGTGAGATCTCAGCCACGTCGGAGAACTGCGTCGGCACCGACTGCCCCCAGCACGACGAATGCTTCGTGACACGGATGCGGCGGAACGCGGCCGAGTCCGACCTCGTCATCGTGAACCACCATCTGCTGTGCGCCGACGCGGCCGTGCGCCAGTCCGCGTACGGCGAGGTGATTCCGGCCTGCCACTACGCAGTCATCGACGAGGCGCATCAGCTCGAAGACGTCGCCACGCAGTATTTCGGCGTGTCGGTCAGCACCTACCGGCTCGAGCGCCTGGTCGGCGACGCCAGCCGGTATCTCGACCGCGACCTGGCCGACACACCCGACGCCGCGGACCCCACCCGAGCCGGGCTCGACCAGATAGAGCGACTGACCGCGCTGTTCTTCGGCGCCGTCCAGAAGCATCTCCCGTCGGCCGACCGCACCCGTCTCGACGCCGACATCCTGGCGCCGGTGATGGAGCAGGGCCGACAGCTGGCCAGCGCCCTTCGAGGACTCGAAGACCTGCTCGCCCCACTCGCGGACCGCTCCGAAGACCTCCGTTCAGTGGGACGCCGCGCGCGCGAATTGAGCGACCAGATCGACTTCGTCCTGGAAACGGCCGACGGGGGTTTTGTCTATTTTCTCGAGCGGCGAGGACGCGGCCTGTTCCTGCGGGCGTCGCCAGTCGATGTCTCGTCGATCATTCGAGAGCTCCTGCTCGAGCGGATGCAGGCGACCGTCCTCACCTCGGCGACGCTCGCGGTCGACGGGTCGTTCGCGTATCAGCGGTCGCGGCTCGGCATTCTCGACGCGGTCGAAATCCGGTTGGCTTCTGAGTTCGATTACGCCAATCAGACCGTCCTGTATCTGCCCACCGGGATGCCGGAGCCGCGCGCGCCGAACTTCAGTCAGGTCGCCGCGGAACGGATCACGGCCCTGCTGGAGGCCACGCGAGGCCGTGCGTTCGTCTTGTTCACGAGCTACGCCACCCTGCACCAGATACACCGGCTGATGGCGACCAGTAGCCGATTTCCGTTGCTGGTCCAGGGCACGGCGCCGCGCTCCGTGCTCCTGCGCAACTTCCGGGCAACCCCGAATGCCGTACTGCTGGCCACATCGAGCTTCTGGCAGGGGGTGGACGTGGCCGGCGACACCCTGAGCTGCGTGATCATCGACAAGCTGCCGTTCACGCCGCCCAGCGACCCGATCACCGCGGCTCGCATGGACGCCATCGCCCAGGACGGCGGCAGCCCGTTCTCGGACTACCAGGTGCCGCTGGCCATCCTCACCCTGCTGCAAGGCATCGGTCGCTTGATTCGGCACCGGCAGGACCGCGGCGTGCTGTCGATCCTCGACTCCCGGATGCTCAGCAAGGGGTACGGTCGGCGCTTCCTGGCATCGCTGCCGCCGTCACCAATAGTCCGCGAGATCGGTGACGTGGAGGAGTTCCTGACCAGAAAAGGCATGTAGACTGGCACCGTGCGCGTCGGTTCAACCAGACGGTGGAATCTGCTGGTTGTGTGGGTAATCATGGTCTCCTCGGCCCTGGGTGCCCATGCACAGGAGAGCGGCTCGGTCCGGGGCCTCGTCACCGGGCCTGGGGGCGACCCGGTGCCCGAGGTCGCCGTTGCCGTGGTGACGCTCGGCCTCGGCACCGCCCGCCACGACGCGACGACCGACGAGCACGGCCGCTTCGAACAGACAGGGTTGTCGCCCGGTCACTACAGCGTCAGCGCTGAGACGAACGACCTCGGCAGTCAGATTTTTCGCGTGCTCGTACATGCGGGAGGCGTCACTGACGTCCACTTCGTCCTGGAAGCGGGGCGCGCGGCGGCCCCGTGGCTGCGTGCGTCGGGCGACGATCGCGCGGCGGCGGCGGCGTTCGCGTCCGGCGTGCAGGCGAACCGCTCGGGTGACGTCGAGCAGGCGATCACCCACTTCGAAGCGGCGCTGCGCATGATGCCGTCCTGCGTCGATTGCTATTTCAACATCGGGGTTGCCTACGGTCGGCAGGGTCGATTCGATGACGCCGAAGCGGCGTTTCGACGCGCGCTCGACATCCGATCGGACTACGCCCCCGCCTACCATGGGCTGGCAGACATCTTCTCCAAACAGAATCGGCCGGACGACGCGGCGGCCGCACGTGGAGAGGCCAACCGGATCGCGATCCGATCGCTTGAGGCGAGTCGGGCCCAAGCGCGAGACATCTTGGTCCGCGGCAGAGCCTTCTTGAGTTCCGGCAACGTCGACGACGCGGTGAGACAGTTCGACGCCGCGTTGGCGGCTGACCGCACGCTCGTTGACGCCTACTACTGGCTCGGCCGCGCCCGGGACATCGGTGGCGATCGGGTGGCGGCCAGCCAGGCGTTTGCTCGCTACGTGGGGGCGGCACCGAGCGGCGAATTCGCGGAGGACGCCAGGCGCCGCCTCGAAGCCCTGGGACGCTGACCGGGCCCGGGCCGTTACCACATGACCCTTGCTGCCCACGTTGCCGCGAACCTGACATCGGTGACCGCCCGGGTCGCTGCCGCCGCCGCCCGCAGCGGCAGAAGCCAGGCGGATATCTGCCTGGTGGCGGTGTCGAAGACGTTCGGCGTCGACCATGTGGAGGCCGCCGTGTCGGCCGGTCTCCGCGACCTGGGGGAAAACAAGGTTCAGGAGGCCGCGCGAAAGAGGGCCGCCACCCCCG
>CALBET010000386.1 GCA_937888665.1 uncultured Acidobacteriota bacterium | reverse complement strand
GATGACGATGACCATCGCGGTCATCACGCAGATGACGATCGTGTCGATGAACGGTTCCACCAGCCCGACCACGCCCTCCGAGACTGGCTCGTCCGTCTTGGCCGCGGCGTGTGCAATCGGGGCCGAGCCCTGCCCGGCCTCGTTGGGGAAGAGCCCTCGATTGACCCCCCAGTTGAGCGTGACGAGCAGGATGCCGATACCGGTGCCGGCGACGCCCGCAGACGGGTTGAACGCTTCCCGCATGATCAACGCAAAGGTGGGCAGCACCTCTCCGAGATTCATCAGCACGATGAGCAGGGCGCTGGTGACATAGATGCCCGCCATCAGTGGAGCGAGGATGGCGGTGACCCGCCCGATGCGGGTGATCCCACCGAGGATGACGACCGCCACCACGGCGGCGGCACACAGCCCGGTCACCACGTTCGGTGTGCCGAAGTTCGACTGCATGGTGTCGGCCAGGGTGTTGGCTTGCACCGCGTTGCCGGTGATGAACGCCGTGAAACCAAGCGCGATGGCGAAGAAGATGGCCATCCACCGCCAACCGGGGCCCAGTCCATGCTCGATGTAGTACATCGGGCCGCCGGCCACCGTGCCCTCGTGCTTGTGGGTCTCCGGGGTGACTTCCCGGTATCGCTGGGCCAAGGTCACTTCGGAGAACTTGGTGGCCGCGCCGAGCAGCGCCGTCATCCACATCCAGAACAAGGCGCCCGGTCCGCCGTAGTGAATGGCCCAGGCCGCGCCGGCGATGTTGCCGATGCCCACGGTGGCCGACAGCGCGGTCGTCAGCGCCTGAAAATGAGAGACGTCTCCAGGTTCGTTCGGGTCGTCGTAGCGGCCGCTGGCCACCGCGAAGCCGTGCGCGAGGTGTTTGACCTGCACGAACCCGAGCCGGACCGTCAGGAAAAGGCCGGCGCCCAGCAGGGCGATCACCTTCAACGGGATGACCTGCTCGCCAACGGGGATGCCGAAGCTGTCGACGTAGAACTTGACGGTCTGAATCAGTTGTTCGATGACGTCCATGGCTGCCTGTGATACCTAGTCCCTGTCGACGCTACAACGACACGACGGCGTACACGATGATGACGGAGATGGCGGCCGGGCAGACGTAACGGATCAGCACGCTCCACAGCCTGCGCGCCGGAAACGGCGCACCGTGCAGCTCGACTTCCTCGATGGCCTGATCGACTCGCCACACCCAGCCGACGAACACCGCGGTCAGCAAACCGCCGACCGGCAACGCGAAGTTGTTCCAGATCGTGGCCATCAAGGTCAGGAAATCGACGCCGATCCCCGGCAGACGGCTGAAGACCCCGACGGCGCCGTTTCCTAGCGCCGACGGAATGGCCAGCAGGAAGACCCCGGTCGTCACCAGCAGCACCGCCTTACGCCGCGTCCACTGATGCGCGTCGATGAAATGCGCCACCGGGACCTCCAGCAGGGAGATGGTCGAGGTGAGGGCCGCCATGGTCAGCAAGATGAAGAACGCGGCGCCGAAGAGCTGCCCGCCGGGAAGGGTCGCGAACAGACGCGGGAGCACGGCGAAAATGAGGCCGGGGCCGCTGGCGCTCGGGTCGAACCCTTCGATGGAGAACCCTGACGGAAAGATGATGAAGCCGGCCAGGAGCGCCATCGACGTGTCCAGCGCGACCACCCAGAGGGCGGCGGTGATGATGCTCTCGTGCTTGCTCAGATAGCTCCCGTAGGTGAGCATGGCGCCCATCCCGAGGCTCAGCGAGAAAAACGCCTGGCCAAGTGCGGCATTGAGGACCGAGGGGTCGAGGAGTCGCGAGAAGTCAGGCCGCAGATAGTAGGTCAAACCCTCTGCCGCGCCCGGCAGCGTGGCGGCTCGAATGGCCAGGATCAGCAGGAGCGCAATCAGCGCCGGCATCATCAATTTCGTGACGCGCTCGATGCCCGACTGGACGCCACCGAGCAGTACTGTCGCGGTCGTGGCCAGGACCAGCAGCGCCAGGCCGACGCTGAGCGGGCCGTTGGCCGTGAAATTGCCGAAGAACGCGCCGATGGCATCTGCGTCGCCGGTCACGGCACCGGTCGCGGCGTACCAAATGTAGGCAACTGACCATCCCGCGATGACCGAGTAGAAGGAGAGGATGCCGGCACCCGCGAGCACGCCGAGCATGCCCACCAGCCACCAGCTCGAGGCGGGGCGAATCAGCGTGAAGGAGCCGACCGGATCGAGCTGCGCGCGCCGTCCCATCACCAGCTCGGCGACCATGATTGGGAGGCAAATGAACAGGACGCAGGCCAGGTAGATGAGCACGAAGACGGCGCCGCCACCCTGGCCGACCTGGGTCGGAAACCCCCAGATATTGCCGAGGCCGACGGCGGAGCCGGAGGCAGCCAGGATGAATCCGGCTTTTGAACCCCAAGTGCCTCGTTGAGCGGTGGATGCCATCCCGTCGTCTCCTCGCGCGCGGCGTGCG
>CALBET010000385.1 GCA_937888665.1 uncultured Acidobacteriota bacterium | reverse complement strand
TATCAACAGTCGCAGTGTCAACTGGATCGGAGCCACCTGCTCGACCAGGCCGAGCGCGTCGACCGTCCGCAGCAGCTCCATGTACCCGCTCCGCGTGACCCACGGCGTGAACGGGATGAACGTCGGCGTCAACGCCAGCCCAATGCCGCGACACTCCTCGACGACCGCTTCGAAGTCGGCCTGCGTGTGCCCCTTCACCAGTTTCGCCAGCACCGCGTCATCGACCGATTCGACCGCCGTCACGACGAACTGACACCCAGTGTCACGCAGCAGTGCCAGACGGTCCCGATGGCGCCGGAGGTGCTCCACCTTGATGGTGACGTCGTAGCTCACGCCGGGAAATTCCCGTGCCAACGTCTCGACAATGGAGACCGCATGACCGACGCCGTTGAAGAAGTCGGGGTCCCCGAACGTGATGTGGCGAGCCCCAGCCTCGACCTGCGTCCGGATGTCAGCCAGCACGATCTCGCGTGGAATCGCCCGAAACCGACCGCCGTAGACAGGCACGACCGGACAGTGCCGGCACAGGTGTTTGCAGCCGCGGCTGGCTTCGGTGTATCCCACGACGCGCGGCCCCGTCGATGTCTGTAGCGAGGCATAGCGCTCGAGTGGTGGCAGACCGCCGCGCTCCGGCACCCGGAACCGCAAACGCGGCAACGGACCGGCGGCAGCCTCGGGCTGACGGCCGGACGCCACCTCCAGCAGCGCCTGCTCGAACTCTCCACCCAGCACATGTTCCACGCCGAGACCGCGCAACATCCGCTCGTTGGGCGGTGCGTAGAGCCCGTAGCAACACACGCGGGCGGCCGGCGCCAACGCGCGCACCCGCCGGATCACCGGCACCGCGAGACGCGTCGCGGTGTGCATCGGGAGGTGAAAGGCGACCAGGTCGCTTTGAAACGCCTCGGGCCGAAACGGTTGCCGTGACAGGTCGACTGTGGTGACCGAACCCCGCCGCCTGCAACCAGGCGGCCGGCGATGCCAGACCGAACGGTTGGCGCCCCAGCTCGTAGGTCGCGACCAGCGTCACCCGCGTGCCTGGCGTCGACGGCGTGGCGGCGTGGGTGGCCATCACGCGGTCCTCGTCAACGGACGTCACCAGCCAGCCGACGCACGGGACCACTCGCCAGCAACATCACGACCGCGCCGCCGATCACGGTCAGTCCGACGGCACCGAACAGTTGAGGGACGGCCAGGCTCTCGACCAGGCCGGCCACCAACCCGGCCAGTAGGTTCCCCAGTGCGGCGGCCATGAACCAGATCCCCATCATCTGGCCGACCAGCCGCTTGGGCGACAGCTTGGTGATACTGCTGAGGCCAACCGGGCTCAGGCACAATTCGCCGACCGTATGAAAGAAGTACGTGACGATCAACCACATGGGGCTCACGCGGGCGCCGGCCGTGGTGAAGGTGGCACCCCAGGCCAGCACGAGGAATCCCAGCCCCAGCAGCAGCAGGCCGTAGGTGAACTTCGCCGGGATCGACGGGTTCTTAGAGCCAAGCCGCACCCACAATGCGCCGACGACCGGCGCCAGTAGAATGATGAAGAGTGGGTTGACAGACTGCAGCCAGGTCGTCGGCACCTCAAACCCGAAGGCCATCCGATCCGTGAGGCCCTCGGCAAACAGATTCATCGACGATCCCGCCTGCTCGAACCCTGACCAGAACACGGCGGCCGCCACGAACAGTACGGGGATCACCGCGACGCGTCCGCGCTCCTCCGGGCTGAGCCGGCCGAACATGAAGATGTAAGTGAAGTACAGCACGACGAGCGCCGTAATCGTGACGCCCGTCCCTTGCGCCACGTCGAGAATCGAGAAGGCGAGCAGGCCAGCGCCCTGCAGCCACGTCACGGCCAGGACCAGCGCGACGACGAGGCCGGTCCCCCACCAGAAACTACGCAGGGCGCGGCCTCGGTCGTCGCCGTCCCGGTGCCGCAGCAGACCGGCGTCACCCATGTGGCGCCAACCCCAGACGTACTGCGCGACCCCGAGTATCATGCCGACGCCGGCTGCGCTGAACCCGAGGTGCCAGTTCACGCGCTCGCCGAGCGTGCCGCAGACGAGCGGGCCGGCCAGCGCGCCCACGTTGATGCCCATATAGAAGATGGAAAATCCGGCGTCCCGGCGCGCACCGCCCTCCGGATAGAGGTCGGCCACGATGGCGCTCACGTTCGGCTTGAGCAAACCGGTCCCGAGCACGATCAGCACCAGGCCGATATAGAACGCGGCCACCGTGGGAATCGCGAGGGTCAGGTGGCCCACCGCAATAATGATTCCGCCGATGAGCACGGCCTGACGCTGACCCGTCACCCGATCAGCGATCCACCCTCCGGGCAGTGCGACGGCGTAGACGGCGAACGTGTACAGACCGTAAATTGCGGTCGCCGTGACGACGGTCATCCCCAGACCACCGTTGGCCACCACGTCGGTCATGAAGAGCACCAGCAGCGCCCGCATGCCGTAATAGCTGAACCGCTCCCACATCTCCGTAAAGAACAGGGTCGAGAGACCGCGCGGATGTCCACCGCTCTGAACCGCTCCAGACCCGGCACCGGATGCGTGTGACATGGCAGACAGCTTACACTCAAAGTCAGCCCATGCCCCTTGACGAGTATCGTCGCAAACGCGACTTCGCCAAGACCCCCGAACCCTCGGGCGCGACACCACCGCGCGCGCGGAAGACACGCCCGCCGAAGACCTTGTACTTCTGCGTCCAGAAACACCTCGCAAGCCGGTTGCACTACGATCTGCGTCTCGAGTACGAGGGCGTGCTGCTGTCCTGGGCCATCCCGAAGGGACCGTCGCTCGACCACCGCGACAAG
>CALBET010000384.1 GCA_937888665.1 uncultured Acidobacteriota bacterium | reverse complement strand
GTGGGAATTCGAGACCCACAGGCGGGCGGACTGGGCGAGTATCGGATCTTCGGTCTCACTCAAAGTGGTAAGCCACCGCGCCCTACTGCAGCGCCAGGTCGGGCCAGTCGCGTGGACGAGCGCGGTCGTAGGAAGGTGTGGTGGTCTGGGCGCCGAGCGAACGTAACAGGTCGCCGGTTGGTGTCGGTACGATCTGGTAACGGCCACCGCCGTAGAACTGGATGGCCAGCTCGGAGAGCCACAGTGGTGTCTCGCCGAATTTGTTCCGCGCCTCCAGGTCCGCGCCCTGGTCGACGAGAAACTGCACGAGCGAACTCAACCGGTGGTACGCGGCGTAGTGCAGCGCGGCGTTGCCAATATCGTCGGTCGCCCCGACGTCGGCCCCCATCTGCACCGCCAGTCGGGCGGCGTCCAGCAGCACCGCTTCGTCCAGCGTGTTCTCGCCCATCACACGACCCAGCCCGGCGGCCGCCATCAGCGGCGTCGATCGGATCTCGGTCGTGAGCGAGGTATCGGCGCCCGCCTCCGCCAGCACCTGCATCAACTCGGCCTCACCGCCGGCCGCCGCCAGCAGGAACGGTGTGGCGCCGACCAACTCCGGCAACTCGGGGCTCCGGGTGGCGCCCGCCCGGGTCGGGGGCTGCTCGAGCCGAGCATTCGGGTCGGCCCCGTGAGCCAGGAGCGCTCGCACCAGATCAACCTTACCGGTCGTGAGCCCCGGCAAGGCGTTCCACTCGTCGTTGCCTTCGCGATCGGCCCGAAAGTCGGAGGTCGTCAACGTGGTCTCCCACCACCCGGCGGCCCAGTGCAGCGGGGTGTGGCCTGTCTCGCCGGCGTTGGCGTCGGCGCCGTGGTCGAGCAGGAGCATCGCGATATCGACGTGACCCCGGATTGTCGCCAGGCCCAGTGCGCTCAGACGGTCGCTGGCGGCGACGTTTGGGTTCGCCCCCGCGTCGAGGAGCATGCGGGCCGACTCGAGGTCACCGACCCGGGCCGCGAAGAGCAGCGGCGTATATCCCGAAACATCTCGCGCCGCCGCCCGGCCGGTGAGGTGAGAGACCGTCGCCGTCTGCACGTCGGCGCCCCGGTCGAGCAGTATCTTCACGACCGTGGGATGCCGTTCTGATATTGCCCACATCAGGGCCGTCTGTCCCCTGGCCGGCTCCGCGCCATTTGGATCGGCGCCAGCGTCGAGCAGCGCGGTCACCGTGTCGAGGCTGCCAACCCATGCCGCTCGCATCAGCGGACGCTCACGCTCCGCGGGCCCGCCGTCGGGGTCGGCGCCCGCATCGAGCAGCAGCCGAACAACCGCCGCCTCACCGTTGGTCGCGGCGACAAGCAGCGGTGCCACCCCGAGGTCGTTGACGGCATCGACCTCGGCGCCCGCCTCAAGCAAGGCGGCCACCGTCTCGCGGTCGTTCAGATGCACCGCCCAGTGCAGGGCCGTGGCGCCGTCGCCCTGGCGTGCGTTCACGTCGACGCCCTGGTCGAGGAGCGTGCGGATGGTCGTGTGGTCGCCGCTGGTCACCGCATCGATCAGCGGCACGTCGGCGGCGAGGAGCCCCACGGGCCACGCGAAGGACGTGGCAAGAATGACCACAGTGACCACAGTGACAACAACAGGGGCCGCCGGCCGGCTCGCGTGGGTACGGGTCATGATCGTTTTCCGGCCTACGCCTCAGACAGCAGATCGACGTCCAGATGTCCGGTGCTGTCACCGATCGATTCTATCGGCACCCCCAACTTGGCGAGCAAGGTCATGTGGAGGTTGGTCAACCGGGTCCCGGCGGGATACCGGACATGGCGACCGCCCTTGAGCTGTCCTCCGGCGCCACCGGCCAGGACGAGCGGTAGATTTCGCGGGTCGTGCTCGTTGCTGTTGCCCATGCCGCTGGCGTAGAGCACCAGCGCGCTGTCGAGCAGGGTCCCGTCGCCCTCGGGAATCGACCGCAGACGCTCGAGGAAATACGCGACCATCGTCGTGTGGTACGCGTTGATCTTCGCCTGGTCGGCGATCTTCTCCGGGTTGTTTCCGTGGTGCGAGATGGCGTGGAACCCTTCCGACACGCCGATCTCCGGGTAGGCCCGGCCACTCAGTTCGCGAGCCAGCATGAAGGTGGTGACCCGAGTGAGATCGGCCTGGAAGGCGAGCACCTGCAGGTCGAACATCAGCTTGGCGTGCGCCTCGAAGGTGTCGGGCACCCCGGCCGGTTGGAGCACTTCCGGCACTTCGCGGGCGCTCTGTTCCTCGGCCAGCTGGATCCGCCGTTCGACGTCCCGGATCGCCCCGAGATACTCGTCGAGCGTGGCTCGGTCTTCGCCGTCGATGGTCCGGGTGACACCGGCCACCTTCTCGCGGACCGAGTCGAGGATGCTGGCGCGTTGTCGCCAGCGGGCCAGCCTGACCGCCGGGTCGGTGGTGCCGCCCTCGCCGAACAACCGCTCGAACACGAGCCGCGGGTTGTTCTGCATCGGCAACGGGCTGGTCGGCCCGCGCCAGGCTAGGGTGTTCGTGTAGACGCAGGCGAAGCCGGTGTCGCAGGTGCCGCCGAACTCGGGCGAGTCAAGCGACAGCTCAAGAGTGCGAAGTTGTGTGTTCTGGCCAAGGTGATCGGCCGCGATCTGATCGATCGTCTTGCCCGCCCTGAAGTCGGCGCCCACCGTCGGGTTGGCGTGCGTGCCGCTCATGAAGGCCGACGGGATACGCCCGTGGCCGCCGCGCGGTTCTCCCTCGAGCGCGAGCGCCGGCGGATTGTCGATGCCGGTCAACACCAGCACCCGGTCCCGCAGCGGGGCCAACGGTTCGAGAATCGGGGTCAGCGCGTAGCCCGTTCCCGCGACTTCCGGGGTGAAGTAGCCGACCGCGGCACCGTTGCCGACGTACACGGTGGTGAACCGGCGTAGCGTCCCGGCCGCTGTCTGCGCGAGTGCGGTCATCGCCGGCACCATGCTGTTCAGCAGCGGGAGTCCGACCGCCGCGCCCAGCCCGCGTAAGACCGTGCGTCTGGGGATCGCCTTCTTCGTGATGATCATGGTTGTAGGTCCGTCTGTGAGGACTGGTATTCCGCCGACGCGGACCGCTCACCCATTCGCGCCCGCATCCGGAACGGAGTGCTCTTTGTGACGGCCAGAATAATCGACTCCCAGCGATGGTCGGTGTCGGCCGCCTCGCGCTGAATCTTCCGCACCGCCGGCATGTCGTAGTACTCGACGCCGCGACCAATGGCGTAGGTGAGCAGCTTCTCGGTCACCGTCCTGATGAACTCGTCCTGTCGCCCGATCAGCATCTCTCGCAGCCCGCGGGGTCCGTCGATCTGGGTGCCGTCGATCAAGGCTCCGCGCGCGTCAACCGGGAGCCCCCCCTCGGTGGTTCGCCACCGGCCGATGGCATCGAACGGCTCGAGCGCGAACCCGAGCGGATCCATCGTCGCGTGGCAACTGGCACACACCGGATTCCGCCGATGCTGCTCCAGCCGCTCGCGCATGGATCGGGGCGCGTCCCCGTCCTCGTTCTCCGGCAACTCGGGCACATCGGGGGGCGGCGCGGGCGGCGGCATCCCCAGCATGTTCTCGAGCAGCCACTTGCCACGCACCACCGGTGAGGTGCGGTTGGGAAACGACGTCACGGTCAGGATGCTGGCGTGCCCAAGCAGCCCAGCGCGGCGGTCGTCCGACAGCGCGACCCGTCGGAACTGGCTGCCATACACGTCCGAGAGACCGTAGTGGCGGGCCAGACGCTCGTTGACGAACGTGTAGTCGGCCGTCAGCAACTCGCCCAGGGGACGGTTCTCGCGACGCTGGCTCTCGAGAAACAGCTCGGTCTCCCGCGCCATCGCGTCCCGCAGGTCGTCGTCCCATTCAGGGAATTCGTAGCTGTCAGGCGACACCATGCGCAGATTGCGAAGAAACAGCCACTGGGCGCCGAAGCTCGTCACCAGCGCTGACGCGCGCTCGTCCGCCAGCATCCGACGCACCTGGTGGTCGAACACTGCCGCGTCCGTCAAACGGTTCTGCTCGGCCAGCGTCAGCAGCTCGTCGTCGGGAATGCTGCTCCAGAGAAAGAAAGACAGCCGCGACGCCAGTTCGATATCGCTCAGCCGATACGGTGCGCCGGGGGCACCGTCCGGAGGGTCCAGCTCGGTCCGATAGAGAAAGTCGGGGTCGACCAGCAGTCGGGTCACCGCCACCCGCACGCCCGCCTCGAAGTCGCCGCCAGCGTCGTCGTGTTCGCGCCCCTGGCGGTAGAACTGGAGCAACGTCTCGAGGTCGTCCTCGGTCACCGGCCGTCGGTAGGCCCGGCGCGCCAGGGTGCTGAGAATTTCGCGAGCGCAGGACTCGGCGGCGTTGCCGAAGCCACCGTCGGCGTCCTGTCCGGCCGCCGTGTCGTCGACGGCCGGCCGGCAACTGAAGATGCGGCGCCGGCTCGGCGTGTCACCCGCGCCAGTCGGCGAGAACGGCCCGGTGATCTCGACGCCATCGACGTGCAGATACGAACTGGCCCCGGTGGTGGTGGCGAACACCGCGCTGTTGGCCCAGGGAAAGTACGCAGGGAAACGGCCCTCTGGCGCCAGCATGCGCTTGAGGAACACCACACCGACCGTGTGGGAGCCGGCCGCGGCCGTGATGCGGACCTCGGTCCCCACCGGGCCCAGTGAACTCGGTCTGGCCTGGGCCGACACCTCGCCGACCTTGATGCCGTCGAGCCGGACCTCTATCCGCTCTGATTGCGAGCGGGGTCCGGCCAGGTCCAGCTTCACCACATACTCGCCGTCGAGCGGAAAGTAATGACGCGCGACGCCGCCGCCGCGCGAGCCGAACGGCAACTCGTCGTGTCGCTCTTCCTGCAGCAGCGCCTTCGAGAAACGGTAGGCGGTCACGCCGGCGCCGGCCGAGAGGTCCCCCACCGCCAGTCGGCTGATCCGGCTGGCGGCGGACAGATAGGCGTCGAGAAGCGCCGGCGACATCGAGAGCACACCGGCGTTGTTGTCGAATCCGTAGGCCGCGTCATCACCCGGTAGCCAGGCCGTGACATCGACGTCGAGCGCGAGCAGGTCGCGAATGGCGTGCTGATATTCGGTGCGGTTGAGGCGGTGGAAGGAGGCTGGACGCCCCGCGTCCGGTCTCGCGGCCGCGGCCTGGTCCAGGCCGGTCTCCAGCGAGGCGACCCAGTCGACGTAGGCCGTTTCGTCCGGTCGGGGAGCGCCGACCGGTGGCATCGAGCGGGCCTGCAGCTTCCGCAGTACCTTTTCCCACACCTCGGCGTCCGCCCCGGCGTCCGACGGGTCGACCCCATCCAGCGAGAGCCCGGCGGTGAGGCGCCGGGCGTTGTGACAGCGCACGCAGTAGTCGTCGACTAGTGCCTGCTGATGAGACACGGCGGTCTGGGCCGAGCCAGCCGGCGGCGGAGCTGGCGCGGCCGAGCCGGGGCGAGCCGGCATCAGCAGGGTCACCACGGCCGCCGCCACTGCCCACCACCCGGACGAGATCGCCAGCCGCCACCGGAGTGTCATTTCGGTCTCCTCAGCCTGTGTGGGTGAATCCGTCCGTATGGTACCCCATCACGGGGCGATGGGATCCCCAAAGACGCCGGCGTTGCCCCGGAAGCCACGCGTGACTTTTTCGTGAGATACGGAGAGTATCAGGGTCATGGACAACACGCCGACGCGGATCTTTCCCTTCCTCCGTTACGACGACGCGCCCGCCGCGTTCGAGTGGCTCGCCACCGCGTTCGGGTTCGAGAAACAGATGATCGTGCCGGGACCGAAGGGGACGATCGCCCATGCCCAGCTCCGGTACGGCGGAGGCGTCGTGATGATCGGCACGGCCCAGGACGACGAGATGCAGCTGAAAAAGCCGGCCGACGTGGGGGGGACGACCCAGGGCATTTACGTGCACGTCGATGACGTCGCCGCGCATCTCGAGCGCGCGAAGGCGGCGGGGGCCGAGATTGTCACGCCGATGGAGGAGACACCGTACGGGTCGCGCGAGTACGTGGCCCGCGATCCCGAGGGACACCTCTGGAGCTTCGGCTCCTACGCGCCCGAGGTGTAGTCCGCGTAGCCCAATGTCGTCTCGTGCCTATTTGTCCGACCGGACGACCAGCGGCTCGTTTCGAGGCAATCAGGTCCGCTTTCGACACGACGAAGAAGGTCTGTCTCTGCCCTCCCACCGTTGAGCCCGGCCCTCCGCGTTCATGCCGCCGAGGTCCCCAGGGTTCGTGGTGAAGCGCGCGATGAAGGCGCTGCGCCGCTTCTGCTGCCCGTCAGGGCCGTTGGGCAATCGGCCGTAGCTCTCCGTCCAACTCGACCACCCCGCCGCCGAGTCCCCGCATGTCGGCGACCGACACCCGGTAGCCGTCAGCCGTCGGTTCGACGTTGAAACGCGGGAACCTCGTCCAGGTGGCGAATCCCCACAGCTCGGGGGCCGCCAACGCCGCGGCAGCGGCGGGATGATCATCGCCGATTGCTGCCTGCAGACTCACAGGGGTGATCGGGTCCTTGGCCAGCCAGTCCAGCCGGACACGGTGATAGTGGAGGTTGTCGGCGATCAGGATGTCGCGGCGGAAGGGGTCGGCCGGCACCGGCCCAACCATGATGTGACGCGGCTCGAATCCGCGAGCCCGCGCCCACGCGGTGACCTGGTTGTGGGCCACCCGCGAGCTGCCGACCATGCCGGTCAGATACACCCCGACCGTCAGCAGGCAGACTGTGGCGACCTGGTGCAGCGTGTGCTGGGCGCCACCCCAAATACGGACTCCGGCGATACACGCGACCCCGAGGCACCAGACGGCACGGGCCGCCAGCGGGATACCCGGAAATCCGGTGACGAGGGCGGTGGCGATGGCGCCGAGGACGATCCAGCCGGAGGCTTGCGCCGGCGATCCGCTGTGAGCCAGGACCACCGCCGTTCCCAGCAGCAACCAGACCCAGGGATCGATGATGAACAGGCTGTCGCCGTAGAACCAGCGGCCGTCAAACGGCATCAGGAGACGCACGCCATACGTGTTCAGCCAGTCGAGCGCCGGGTGTGAGAGGACCGACAGATACGAGAGCGCCATCAGTCGTCCCCGCGAGACCGGGGTGGCGGTCGGGTCCCGTCGACACCGGAACAGGTCCACCCGGTGCATGACCCAACCGAGCAGCGCCGGCAGCAGGGCCATCGCCAGCACACCGTGGGTCCATCCGCGTCGGAATCCCAGCGCCAGCTGGCCGTCGAGGAAGTAGGTCGCGGCGTCGATGTCCGGCAGGTTGGCTCCGATCACCAGGGTCGCGGTGCCGAGCGGGACTCGCCCGCATCTGGTCTGCGCCAGGCTGGCGCCGACGACGGTGTGGGTCAACGGATCCATGGAGGGTGCAACCGCCTCGGCGTAACGCCGCGCCGCCGGAGTCGCGATCGTCGCGCCCGCGGCGCAGCCAGCCGCGGCACTAGAACGCTGGCCGAAGGATACCGGAGTACGCTCGGCAGGTAACATAGACCCTTCGACTTCGTCGAAAGGAGCGGTTTGTGACACGGCCCACAATTTTGCACAACGTCCCGATCGCGTTCATCGGCGCCGGGGCGATGGGTGAGGCGATGATCGGCGGGTTGCTGCGCCACAAGCTGGTTGAGCCCAGCGCGATCACGGCGGCCGATCTGCACCAGGGGCGTCTCGACGACGTCGAAACCTTGTTCGGCGTACAGACGACCCGAGACAACCGCTCCGCGGTGCGCAAGGCCCGGATCGTCGTATTGTCCGTGAAGCCGCAGGTCCTGTCGGCGGTGTGTGCGGACCTCAGGAATGTGCTTCGGCCGTCGACGCTGGTGGTCTCGATTGTCGCCGGCGCCAGGATTGCGTCGATGGCCGGGAGGCTGGGGCATGACGCGATCGTCCGGACCATGCCCAACACGCCAGCGCAAATCGGCGAAGGCATGACGGTGTGGACGGCGACCGACGCGGTGTCGGAAAAGCAGCGCGAGCAGGCCGGAACCATTCTTGGCGCGCTCGGCAAGCAGTTGTATGTTCGAGACGAAAGCTTTCTTGACAAGGCGACCGCCGTCAGCGGGAGCGGACCGGCCTATGTCTTCATGCTGATGGAGGCGTTGATCGACGCCGCCGTGCATCTCGGGTGGTCGCGCAGCGACGCCAAGGACATGGTCATCCAGACCGTTCGCGGCGCCGCGATGTTCGCGGAACGGTCGCCGGTGCACCCAGCCGAGATGCGCAACATGGTGACCTCACCGGGGGGAACCACGGCCGATGCGATCTACCAGCTCGACAAGGGCGGGTTCCGCACGGTGCTGTCGAAGGCGGTGATGGCCGCGTACGAGCGCAGCGTCGCTCTCGGTGCGCTGGATGAAGCCGGCGCCAAGTCCGATGCCACACCGTCGCCTGGTCGGAAGCGAAAAACGACAAAGACGGTCGCTCGAAAACGCCGCTAGACGCCGTGTCCCTCAGTTCCCTGTCCAACCTGATTGCGCTGGTCGTCACTCTGGCGGCCGTCTGCGGGTGGGTCACCTGATCGATGCCTGACGTCCGATGCCCGATGCCGGAATGATGAACAATAGGACCCTGGTAGACGTAGTCCCGCCTGAGTCGCACACCAATGTCTGAACTCCCGGATCGGATCGGCGCCTACAAGGTTACGCGCAAGTTGGGCGAAGGCGGCATGGGCATCGTCTACGCCGCCATCGACGAGAAGCTGAACCGCCCGGTGGCGATCAAGACCATTCGTGACGTGGGTGCTGCCAGCCATGAGCGGGTCTGGCGAGAGGCCCGTGCCGCCGCCGCGGTGAACCATCCGGGCGTGTGTCAGATCTACGAGATTGCCGAGGACAATGACCAGTTGTTTCTCGTCATGGAGCTGCTCGAAGGACAGCCCTTGTCCGACATGCTTGTCGAGCAGGGGCCGCAGTCTCCCATCGACGCACTGGCGCTGCTGTTGCCCGCGCTCGAGGCGCTCGAGGCGCTCCATGCGAGCGGCATCATGCATCGGGATCTGAAGCCGTCCAACGTCTTCGTCACCCCCCACGGGGTCAAGCTCCTCGACTTTGGTCTGGCGCGTTCGGTGGTCGACGATGCGACGGCCACGGTCGCCGATCTGACCATGCAGGGTCACGTCGTCGGCACGCCGGCCTACATGGCCCCGGAGCAGCTCGACGGGTCCCGCGTGGACCGGCGTGCGGATCTGTTCGCGGCCGGTGCCCTGCTCTTCGAGATGGTGACGGGGCGCTCGCCGTTCGCCGCCGCGTCGAACCTGGCCTCGATGCATGCGGTGCTGTACGAGCGGCCACCGGCGTTGATTGGCGCGAGCTCGGTCGACGCCGTGGACCGGATTGTCCGGCGCGCGCTCGAGAAGACGCCGGCCGACCGCTACCAGACCGCAGCCGAGATGGCGGCCGCGGTCCGCGCGGCCTCTCTGACACCGCACTCGGGCGAGCTGGCGCGCGCCGTGGCCGTGACGCGTCTTGTGGTGCTGCCGTTCCGGGTGTTGCCGGCGGACCCCGACACGGAAATGCTGGCCGTTGGCCTGGCCGACGCCCTCACCGCCTCGCTGTCGGCACTTGATTCGATGGTGGTGCGTTCGCCCCTTGCGGCCGCCAGGTTCGCCGGACCGGCTCCCGACCTGAAGGCGCTCGCCACAACGCTCGAGGTCGACGCGGTGCTGACGGCCACGCTGATGCGCGCGGGCGACCAGCTCCGGGTGAGCGCCCAGCTCGTGGACGCGCCGGCTGGCACGGTGCAGTGGTCACACCGGTCGCAGACCGCGCTCGGCGATCTGTTCGCGCTGCAGGACGAGCTGACGCGTCAGATTGTCGCGTCGCTGGCGGTGCCCCTGTCCGGCGACGAGGAGCGCGCGCTACACCGGGATGTTCCGGCGAGTCCGGAGGCCTACGAGTGCTACTTGCGCGCGACGCAGTTTGGACAGAACCACGAGACCGCCGAACGGGCGCGCGATCTGTATCTGCAATGTCTGGAGCAGGACCCCAACTACGCTTCCGCCTGGGCTCGACTGGGCCGCGTGTACCGGCGAATCGGAAACTGGGGCGACCGGGCAGAGGCAGCTGAGAATTTCGCGAAGGCGGAGGACGCGCTACGGCGGGCGCTCGACCTGAACCCTGACTTGTCGCTGGCTCATCACTACTATGCGTACCTTGAGCTCGATCTGGGGCGTGCACAGGAAGCGATGCTTCGGCTGCTCGCCGGCGTCAAGCGGCATCGCGCCGATCCTGAGTTGCTGGCCGGCCTGCTGCATGCGCTTCGGTACTGCGGCTTGCTTGAGGCCTCGGTCGCGGCCTTCGAAAAAGCGGAGCGTCTCGACCCGAACGTGACGACCAGCGTCTGCCACACGTTCTGGATGCTCAACGACACGCACCGGGCGGTCGAAACCGAAACGGAGGGCGACCGGATGATGACGATGCTGGCCGCCCTACGCAACAATCAGACGGCGCCGGTCATCGCGCAACTGAAGCGCCGGGCCGCGAAAGTCGGTGGGGCGGTGCTGGCGACCACCCGTGCGTTCATTGCCGTGCTCGAGCAGGATGCGGAGGCGTTCGCGGGCCCGTTCGACCGGCTCATGGCGAGTACGCGCGATCCGGAAAACCTCTACTACTCGTCGCTCCTGGCGGCCTAC
>CALBET010000383.1 GCA_937888665.1 uncultured Acidobacteriota bacterium | reverse complement strand
ACACGGAGACCACTCGCAGCGCCCTCGGTCAATTCATCAGCCGGTTCCACGATGTGCCTGAATCCGAACTGGCACCGCATCTCTATGCCCACACGGGCGCCGACGTCGCCCGGCACCTGTTCCGGGTGGCGGCCGGGCTCGACTCGCTCATCATCGGCGAGCCTCAGATCTTCGGACAGGTCAAAGACGCGTTTGCGACGGCGTCAAGCGAGCGCCGCACCGGCTCGCTGCTGAACAAGCTGTTCATGTCGTCGTTCGCAGTCGGCAAGAAGGTGCGGGCTGATACCGGACTGGGCGAAGGTGCGGTGTCGGTCAGTTACGCCGCCATCTCGCTCGCGCGCAAGATCTTTGGCAATCTGAAGGAACGCCGCGTCCTGGTGGTCGGCGCCGGTGACATGGCGGAACTGACCGCCACGCACCTCCAGTCCCAGCAGGTAGCGCAGATCGTCGTCACCAACCGAACCCTGACCCGGGCCGAGGCACTCGCACGCAAGGTCGACGGGACCGCGGTCGCCTGGTCAGCCATGGATGACGAACTGCTCCAGGCCGACATCGTGGTCACCGCGACCGGCGCTCAGGCGCCATTGATCAGCGCCACGTCGATTGCCCGCGTGATGCGCGCCCGCCGCAATCGGCCGTTGTTCATCGTCGATATCGGACTGCCTCGCGACGTCGACCCGGCGGCTGGCGAACTCGAGCAGGTATTCCTGTACAACGTCGACGACCTGCGGACGATGATCAGCGAAAACCTCGTCCGGCGCCAGGAGCAGACCACCCAGGCTGAAGCGATGATTGTGCGGGAAGTGGAGGACTTCGTCACGTGGCAGCGGTCCAGAGGAGCCATTCCCACCCTCGTCGCGTTACGTCGTCGCTTTGAGGCGGTGCGAGAGGCGGAGCTCGAGCGCCTGGCCCCCAAGCTGAACGGACTCTCGGACGACGCGCGCGCCCGTGTCGACGAGGTGACCCGGCTCCTCGTACAGAAACTGCTACTGACGCCGACGGAACGGTTGAAGACCACGCCGGACGAGGCGACCGCGGCTCAGTATGTCGAAGCCCTGACCCAGCTCTTCAGTCTGGCCGAGCCTCACCCCGCCGAAAGCACAACTGGCTCCCCTGGTACCGACGACGCCGATGGCGCACCCGACGCGCGAGCGTCCAACCCGACGACGCACGCGTCGACATCGAGCAGTCCGGTGACATCGTGACTGCGCTCAGACTCGGCACCCGCGGCAGTGCACTCGCGCTCTGGCAAGCCGACCGCGTCGCGGCCGAGATCCGCGCGCAGAGCGGGCGCGGCTGCGACCTCGTGGTGATCAAGACAACCGGCGACCGCCTGACCGAGGTGTCGCTGTCGACCGTTGGCGGCAAGAACGTGTTCGTCAAAGAGATCGAGCAGGCGCTTCAGCAGGGCGACATCGACCTGGCGGTGCACAGCGCGAAAGACATGCCGTCTGAACTGCCGGACGGCCTCGCCATCCCTGCGGTCCTGCCCCGTGAGGACGCCAGGGACGCCGTGGTCCTCCCCGCCGGAACGACCCCGCTCCCGGAGCGGCCGGTCGATGAACTTGGGGACGCGTTGGGGGAGACCCCCCGGGTCGGCAGTGGCAGCATCAGACGGGTCGCCCAGCTGAGCCGGGCGTGGCCGACAGCCCGGTTTCGTCTCATTCGCGGCAACGTCGGCACGCGTCTCCGCAAGCTGGACGCCGGCGACTACGACCTGCTGATTCTCGCGGCGGCTGGTCTCAGACGCCTGGGGTATCAGGACCGCATCTCGGCCACGATCGACGTCGACATGTGCGTGCCGGCCCCTGGGCAAGGGATCATCGCCATCGAGACACGCGCCGACGACCATGAGACCATCAGTGCGCTAGTGTCCGTCAACGACGCGGCGGCCGAGGCGGCACTGATTGCGGAGCGCGCCGTCGTCGCCACGCTCGGCGGCGGCTGTCAGGTCCCCATCGGGGCGTTCGCCGAGTGCCTCGGCGATGCGCTCACGCTCCGGGCGGTCGTCACCTCTCTGGATGGGTCCCAGGCGCTGCGACGCGAGGGCTCGGGGACGGCCGCGAACGCGCGAGCGCTGGGCGTCTCCATAGCCGAGGGCCTGTTGGAAGACGGCGCCGGGCCATTGTTGGAGATCGCCAGAACGAGCACGACAACCGACACCCCAACGCCATGAACGAAGCTCGCATCTATCTCATCGGCGCCGGCCCGGGAGACCCGTCGTTGTTGACGATGAAGGGACATCGGTATCTGACCACGGCCGACGTGGTGGTGTACGACCATCTGGTGCATCGCCGTATGCTGCGTCTGGTTCGCCCTGATGCCGAGACGATCGATGTCGGGCCGGCAGCACCTCAACCTCTCGAACAAGACGCCATCTGCCTGCTTCTGGCTGAAAAAGCGCGCGAGGGAAAAACGGTGGCCCGCCTCAAGTGGGGCGACCCGTTCGTCTTCGACAGTGGCGGCAAGGAAGCCCTGTTTCTGCACGAGCAGCGAGTGCCGTTCGAGGTCGTGCCGGGAATCCCGTCCGGCATCGGCAGCCCGACGTTCGCCGGGATTCCGGTGACCTATCCGGAAGCCGGCGACACGCTCACGCTCGTTCGAGGCTATGAGGGAGCAACCGATACGCCACCGAAGGTCGCCTGGAACCACCTGGCCAAGGTCTCCGGCACCATCGTCACCTACGGCGCCGGCCCGCAGCTAGCCGCC
>CALBET010000382.1 GCA_937888665.1 uncultured Acidobacteriota bacterium | reverse complement strand
CCAGAGCGCGTTGATCTCGGTGTACGCGGTCTCCTCCTCGGGGACGTAGTCCTCGGCGTAGATCGCGGAGACCGGGCAGGCCGGCTCGCAAGCACCGCAGTCGATGCACTCGTCAGGGTCGACGTAGAGGATCTTGTCGACACCCTCGTCGAAGTGGATGCAATCGACCGGACAGACATCCACACAGGACTGGTCTGTCGTGTCGATGCACGGTGAGGTAATTACGTAGGTCATCGGCAGCGGTACCTTTCGGTCACATCCGTGGTTGATTACCCAGCCGCCGCGCCGGGTTTTGTACGCAGGCCGCAGTCTACGCAACGGCTGGAGTTGCAGACAAGCGGGACACGCCTGAATTCGCTGATGATTTCCGTTATCGCCGCCACACCTGCCACCAGCGACCGCGCCGCGCTCGCCGTTCCGCCTCCACTGCAGCTGCTTCCGCAGCGAGCTCAGCCACCGCCGAGGTAATCTCAGACTCCAGCCGCCGACGCAACATCACCGCGAACTGAACAAGATCCGCGGCCGCCCCCTGGTCTGCCGCAACCTCCGGCCAGAAGTCCGCCACCGTCTCCGAAAAGCCCGCCACCATCGAGGTCCCCGACAGCCCGTACTGCCGCAGCTCGTTCGACACTCCCGACAGCGCCTGCCCGATCCGCTGCACCTGCCCCGCGTTCGCCTCCACGGTCACAACTGCCTGCTCGAGCTGTGGTCGCAATACTTCGAGCAAGGGCTGCAGCGCCGCCCGATGCACCCCGAGGCTCTCCGGGTCGATCTCAGATCCGGGGCGTCCGAGGTGATACACCACCGCCAGGTAAGCGATCCGCGCATCGTTGTTCTGTAGTTGAAGAGTCGTCATAGCGGCTATGCCTCAGCTTTCGCCTTCGCCTTGGTCGCTCGCTTTGCCTTCGGCTTGGCCTTCGCTTTCGCTCCCGCCTTCGAGCCGTTCGCACTCGCGCCATTCTTGGAGGCTGCTGCTCCAGCTGCCTGCTTGCGGCGCTTCGGAGCCTGCTTCGACACGTGATCGTGAGCCGCCAGGGTGTCGCGAAGGAAACGGCCCGTCGCCGACTCCTCGTTCGCGGCCACCTGCTCCGGTGACCCCTCAGCGATGATCCACCCACCGCGCTGCCCGCCATACGGCCCCAGGTCGACAACCCAGTCCGCGTTCTTCACCACATCCAGGTGGTGTTCGATCACGATCACGGTGTTGCCGCCGTCCACCAGCCGTTGCAGCACCGTCAGCAGATGCTCTGTGTCGCGGAACGACAGCCCCGTGGTCGGTTCGTCGAGGATGTAGACCGTCCGCCCGGTCGCTCGCTTCGATAGCTCCGTCGCCAGCTTGATCCGCTGCGCCTCGCCGCCAGAGAGCGTCGTCGCGGGCTGTCCGAGGCGGATGTAGCCGAGCCCAACATCGGCGAGCGTCTCAAGCTTGCGACGTGGCCGCGGGAACGCCTCGAAGAAGTCGAGCGCCTCCGTCACGGTCATGTTCAGCACCTCGGCGATGCTCTTGCCTCGGAACAGAATCTCCAGCGCCTCGCGGTTGTAGCGAGAGCCGTGGCAGACCTCGCAGGGGACCGTGACGTCCGGGAGGAACTGCATCTCGATCAGGATGTAGCCGTCGCCCTTGCACTCCTCGCAGCGGCCACCCTTCACGTTGAACGAAAATCGACCCGGCTTGTAGCCGCGAGCTCGCGCCTCGGGCACTTGCGCGAACAAATCGCGAACAAGTGTGAAGAGCCCGGTATACGTGGCTGGATTGCTCCTCGGCGTGCGCCCAATCGGGGATTGGTCGATCACCACGACCTTGTCGAGGTGTTCGAGCCCGTCGATTCCCGCGTGCGCGCCGGCACGCTCGCGAGCCCCGTTCAAGTCGTGCGCGAGCTGCTTCGCGACAATTTCGTTCACGAGCGTCGATTTGCCGGAGCCAGAGACTCCCGTGACCGCGATGAACTGCCCAAGCGGCAGCTTCACATCGATCTGCTTCAGGTTGTTCGCCTCGGCGGCGCGCACCAGTAGATGCTCGCCACTCCCCGCACGACGCTGCACCGGAAGCGGGATCCGGCGGCGACCCGACAAGTACTCGCCCGTCACCGAGTTCTCGTCGTTTGCCACCACATCGGGAGTGCCGAACGCGACCACGTTGCCGCCGTGCTCGCCGGCGCCTGGCCCGATGTCGATCAGGTGATCGGCGGCGCGCATCATCGCCTCGTCGTGCTCTACCACCAGCACGGTGTTGCCCAGGTCACGCAGCCGCGTCAGCGTGCCGATCAATCGTTCGTTGTCTACTGGGTGCAGGCCGACCGAGGGCTCGTCGCAGACATAGAGCACGCCCATCAAGGCAGAGCCGATCTGCGTCGCCAGTCGGATCCGCTGCCCCTCACCGCCAGAAAGCGTCGCTGCGGCTCGGTCCAGCGTCAGATAATCGAGACCCACGTCACGCAAGAAAGTCAGTCGCCCGCAAATCTCCTGCAGGATCTGGCGCGCGATCTGCGCCTCCCGCGCCGAAAGCGGTGTCGGGTCCGCTTGCAGCCGCGCCACCCACGCCAGGGCGTCACCAACCGAGTCCCGCGTCACATCGACGATCGAGCGTTCGTCGACTGTGACCGCCAATGAATCCGGTTTCAGCCGGGCGCCTTTACAGGTAGGGCAGGGCACGGAAATCATGTAGCGCTCAAGGTCGTTGCGAACCCAATCCGAGTCCGTCTCCTGGTAGCGCCGCTTCAAGTTGGTCAGAACCCCTTCCCAGGAGATCTGATACTGGTGATCACGTCCGCCTCGCGAACGGAACTTCACCTCGATCTTTTGCTCGCCGGTCCCGTGCAGTAGCGCGCCAACCTGAGCCGGTGTCAGCTCCTCAATCGGTTGGTCGAGTGTGAACCCAAGCTCCGCGGCCACAGCTCCGAGACGGCGGCGGTACCAGGTGAGGGACATGCTCATCTTCTGGTACGGCGTGATCGCGCCCTGATCGATGCTGAGCTTGCGATTCGGAATCACCAGCTCCTCATCCAACTCCATCTGGATCCCAAGGCCGGTGCACTTGGGGCAGGCGCCATGCGGCGCGTTGAAGGAGAAGTTCCGAGGTTCAATCTCCCCTACCGAGTAGGGCGGATGCTCGGAGTTCGAGCAGGCGAAGTGCTCTGAGAAGGTGTTCTCCGTCGTAACCGCGCCGTCCTCGCCGAGGACGGCCAACAGCATGATCCCTTCGCCCAGCTTCAGCGCCTGCTCCACCGAGTCAGAGATGCGCTGGCGAGTGCCCTCAGCGTCCTCGGCCGTCGCCTCTGGAATCACTACGCGGTCCACTACCGCATCAATGTCGTGCCACTTGTTCTTCGCCAGCTTGATCTCGTCGTCGACGTTCAGCACTTCGTTATCGATACGGACGCGGATGTAGCCGGCGCGCCGCACGTCCGCCAGCACCTGCTGATGCTCGCCCTTGCGGTGCCGGATCAGCGGCGACAGCAGCATCGCCCGAGTGCCTGCCGCCTCGGCAAGCACCGCATCGACGATCTGCTGGACCGTCTGGCGACGAATCACTCGACCACAGATCGGACAGTGGGGGGTGCCGGCGCGCGCGAATAGCAGCCGTAGGTAATCGTAGATCTCGGTGACTGTGGCCACGGTCGATCGAGGGTTCTTCGAGACACCCTTCTGGTCGATCGAAATCGCCGGAGACAGGCCTTCGATGTAGTCCACGTCCGGTTTTTCCATCAGCCCAAGGAACTGACGCGCGTATGCAGACAGTGACTCTACATAACGGCGCTGGCCTTCAGCGTA
>CALBET010000381.1 GCA_937888665.1 uncultured Acidobacteriota bacterium | reverse complement strand
CGCGTCGGTGGTTCGCGTCGAGCTGCTCTCTGGCCTGAGGGTCCATCGTCGTCGCCAGCGCGGATCGATGCAGAATCTCCGCCTCGGCAACGTTTGCCTCGTAGCTGCGTCGGGCCGCGGCGATCGCGAGCTTCTGGTCCTCGGTGAGCGGCGTCGGGTCGCTACTGGCCGTGGCGTCCTGCTGACGCAATCGCTCCATCACCAATTCGACGGCACTCTTGGGGGCGTCTGTCGGCACGTGATCTTCCTTCCTTCCGGACTCACACGGACGCACTCGGACGCCGGAGAGAATCGGATTATAGCGCGCGCCCCCGAAGGCGGCGAGGCGTTGCCCCCGGGGCCCGGCCCAGGAGCATCTCGCTTTTCTGTCGGTTCCCCCTTGACCTCGGGTCGACACTTCCGAGTATGCTAGTGGCTGCTGTAACGGCGTCGCCCCTGTGGGTGCCGTCAACCGTGCGGCGCCAGCCGCGCATTCTAGAAGTCGGCAGTACACGGTCAGACCGATCTCCGACGAACAAGACGTGTAGGAAGAACATGGCTAATACGGGTACGGTGAAGTGGTTCAACGATGCAAAGGGTTTCGGATTTCTGACTCGTGATGATGGGGAAAAGGATGTTTTCGTCCACCACTCCGCCATTCAGGGCTCGGGCTTCAAGAGCCTGACCGAGGGCGAGCGTGTGGAGTTCGACGTGGTGCAAGGCCTGAAGGGCCCCGCCGCCGAGAACGTGGTCAAGCTCGGCAACTGAGCCTGAGCCACTGACGCGCTCTTTAGCGCCGACCAGGGGGCCCCGTGTCCCCTGGTCGTTTTTCTTCCGTGTGGGTCCCAGCCGTACGAACCATGACTGGGAGGCGGAGCTTTGCCAGCCACTGACTTAGCCGGCCTGTTCCACCAGCAGTAAAGCGTCCCACCATGCGGACGATCTCGCGCCGAGTTGTGCTCCAAGCCCTTGCGGGGCACGCGGCGGTCGCGAGTGCGGCCTGGGGGCAACCGCGCGCCACCGGTCCAAAACCGCTGGCAGCCGACGCGGTCACGCACGACTGGCCATCATTCCTCGGCCCTACCCACAACGCCGTCTCCACGGAAACGCATCTCAGCCGGGAACTCCCTCCGCCGCTGGTGTGGGAATTGGAGAAGGGCACCGGGTACACGTCACCGGCGATTGCCGGCGAACACCTCCTTTTTTTTCATCGCGTCGGCGACCAGGAAGTGGTCGAGAACCGGCATCCGGAGACCGGCGACACCCGCTGGCAGTTCCGCTATGCCACCGCCTATCAGGATCGCTACGGCTACAACAACGGTCCACGGTCGAGTCCCGTCATCGACGGCGACCGTGTGTACACGATGGGAGCCGAAGGCCGACTGCACTGCTTCAACCTGGCGACGGGCGACGGGATCTGGACGCGTGACCTGCGCGACGACTACGACGTCAGCCAGGATTTCTTTGGCACCGCCTCGACGCCGCTCGTTCACGGCGGCCGCCTGATCGTCAACGTCGGCGCCCCGGACGGTTCCTGTGTCGTCGCGTTCGACGGGGCCAGCGGGCGTGAGGCCTGGCGCACCGGAGACTGGGGCCCGAGCTACGCGTCGCCGATACCGGCTGTCGTCCACGGCGAAGAACGGGTCTTCGTGTTCGCCGGTGGCGAGTCGACCCCACCGGCCGGCGGCCTGCTC